>JANSYR010000009.1 GCA_024742285.1 bacterium
GCCGCGTCTTCGGCGTCAGCTTCGCGTTAGGATGGAGTTGCACCTGAGATCTCCCTTCGGTGGAGGTGGTTGGTCTGCAACCCCATTTCCTCCGAAGGAATCTCAGGTGTCAACAAGCCCTTTGGGCCCCAGAACTAGTCGTCGCGCGCGGGCGGTCGAGCAACCCGGTTCGCTCTGCGTCGCCTGACAGCAGGATGCGACGAAGGCGCGCGGTCGTCGCCCTACCTCATGGAAAGTAGAGGAAGACCAGCTCGCCCGTGCAGACCGGGCGCTTCGTGCCCTCGACCTCGAAGCGGACGTCGAGCGCGAGCCGCATGGTTCCGCCCTTCATGGGGCGAACGTTCTTCACCGTCGCTCCGAGGCGCAGCCGGCTCCCGACCTTGACGGGCTCGCGCAGTCGGACCTTGTCGAGGCCGATGTTCACGATCTGGGACCGCTTCGCGACCTCGACGATCTCCGGTAGCAGGGCCGGGGCGAGGGCGAGGGTCATGTAGCCATGGGCGACGGTCGCACCGAAGGGCGACTCGGCTTCGGCGCGCTCCGGATCGACGTGGATCCACTGGTGGTCCCCGGTCGCCTGCGCGAAGGCGTCGATCTTCGTCTGATCGATCTCGTGCCAGTCGGTGACACCGAGATCGGTTCCCTCGTATTCGGGGAGGGACGCGACGTCCGGGATGATGAGCGGTTCGGCCATGGTCGGCCTTATACTTGCCCAGTCCGTCGAGGCCCCGCAAACCGGAAGCGCCGACGAGTGCGCAGATCGTCCGACGCGGGCGGCGCGGCCATCCGATTCGGGGCCGGGCAGCGACGGTTCGAGGACCCACGAGAGGACCCACGATAGGAGGGCGCGCGATGTCGACCGAGGAATCCGGCAGCGAGACGACGGAGGCGGGCAAGCGGCGCCCCTGGGTGATGATCGCGGTGGGCGTCTCCCTCGTGATCGGCTGGGCCACGAGCGGGGACCTGATCTACCACTCGCTGATCGGGCTCGACTCGAGCTTCTTCCCAGCCGGCGAGTGGATCCAATCGACCCTCGCTCCGGGCGCGACCAAAGCGGTCGGAGGCATCGTCCTCGGCGTCGTGATCCTGCTGCTCCTCGGCGGCTTCTTCTTCGTCCTGTCCCGCCGCGAGGCGCCGACCCGTCCGGACGGGCGCCGCGCCTTCCTCGCGGGCTCCGCCGCGGGGGCGAGCGCCTTCGTCGCCGGACTCGCGGGCGCCCTGGGGCATACGCTCTTTGGTGTCGGAAAGCACGGCGGCGGCTGGCTCGACATCCAGTCGAAGATCAGCGGGGACACCGGCGTCGTGAAGACCCACCCGAACTGGGACGACGCCTGGAAGGGCGCGCGCGTCGAGTCCTACGGCCGCCTCGGTCGGACCGAATGGCCGATCTCGGACACCGTCCTCGGTGCGGGTCGGATCCGCGAGGCGAACTGGAAGATCGTGACCGGCGCCTTCGATCGTGGAATCAACTACATCGATACGGCGCCCGACTACTCCGTCGAAGGCAGCGAGCTCGCCGTCGGTCGCGCGCTGAAGGAGATTCCGCGCGACGAGGTGTTTCTGGCGACGAAGTTCTGCACGCCGATCGGTCATCTGCCGGCGGGGACTCCGGTCGAGAAATACAAGTCCGTCATCGAGGAGTCCCTCACGCGCATGGGCACGGACTACGTGGACCTCGTGCACATCCACTCCTGTGACGAGGTCGAGCGCCTGATGGACCCGAACGTCCACGAAGCCTTTGTTCGCCTCAAGGATGAGGGCAAGGCGCGTTTCCTCGGCGTCTCGACCCACACGCCGCGCCTCGAGCCGGTCGCGAACCAGGCGATCGATTCCGGTCGCTTCGACGTCATGATGCTCGCCTACCACCACGGGATCTGGCCCCACCTCGGATCGATCATCGACCGCGCCCACGACGAGCAGGACATGGGCATCGTCGCCATGAAGACGCTCAAGGGCGCGCGCCATCGGAACCTCGAGGATTTCCACGACGCGAACTCCTACGCCCAGGCCGCGCTCAAATGGGTGCACTCGAATCCGAAGGTCTCCTGCGCGGTGATTTCGTTCTTCGAGATGCAGCATCTCGACGAGTATCTCTTCGCTTCAGGCAAGCAGATCACGAACGAGGACCTCGCGATCCTCGAGCGCTACGACCGAGGCATCATCGGGTCGTACTGCGCCCCCCACTGCGGCGCTTGTCTCGACAGCTGCCCGGAAGGCGTGCCGATCGCCGACGTCCTGCGGCACCGCATGTACTTCGAGGACTACAAGGACGAGCGCAACGCGATGGAGCTCTACGCGAAGCTCCCCGTGAATGCGAGTGCCTGCGACGGCTGCTCGGCGCCGTGTCTCGGGTCGTGCCCGGTCGGGATCGACATCGCCGATCGCGTCCAGGGCGCGCACGAGCTGCTCACGTTCGGGGCGTAGACGTCGCTAGTCGGCTGCCGCGTTCATCGCGACCGCCAGCTCGAAGTCCAGAACCGTGATCCCGCCCGCATCGTGGGTCGTCAGGTCGACCTCGACCCGGTCGTAGACGTTCGACCATTCGGGGTGGTGATCCATCTTCTCGGCGACCAGGGCCACGCTCGCCATGAAGCCGAAGGCTTCGACGAAGTTCGCGAACCGGAAGGAGCGGTGGAGCTTGCCGTCCTCGAGGGACCAGCCCTCGAGATCCGCGAGCTTCGCCTCGATCTCGGGTGTTTCGAGCGCTTTCGGGCGAGCCACGCCGATCAGCTCTCGTCGCGGTCGTCGTGGATCGCGCGGACGAACGCGTCGTAGAGCGCGCTCTTGATCTGTTCCTTGTTCGCGCGGCCGTAGACTTCGCGGAAGGCCTTGAGCGGGATGATCCCCTTGGCCATCGAACGGTGGCCGCCGCCGACGCCGAGGCCTTCGACGACGGCGCGTACGACCTCGCCGGCGGCGCGGACGTAGCCCACGTTCCGGACCGAGAAGACGAGATCGCGCCCGACCGTTCCGACGGCGATCGACCACTCGGCGCCTTCGGCCTGGAGTGCCATGTCGGCGACCTGCGGGATGACGTCTTCGCGCACGCGGCCCAGCACGAGGATGTTGATGCCGTCGCGGACGTCGACGGCCGAGAGCGCGCGACCGAGCGCCTTGAGGCCGTCGTGCGGCAGCGCGGGGCGTTCGATCCGTCGCAGCAGCGCCGGCGAGTGCGATGCGTGCAAATAGGAGAACGAGAGCATGTCCCGGTTGCTCGTCTGCCTGCCCAGGTACTGGGTGTCGCTCTTGATGCCGTAGAGGAGCGCGGTCGCGAGCTTCGCGTTGATCTCGGTGTCGGTCGCGCGGAGGTACTCGGTGAAGATCGAGGCGGTCGCGCCGTAGGACACGCGAATGTCCTTGATGGTGGCGCTGTAGCCCGTGCGCTCCGGATGGTGATCGATCACGACGTCGGGCTGCTTGAGTCGCTCCGGCGGATCGTCGCCGAACACGTTCGGCTGGACGTCGACGAGCACGAGGGCATCGAACTCCGACAGCTCCTCCGGCGTGATGACCCGGACCTCGATTCCGATCGCATCGCAGAGCGCCTGGTTCTCCGGGCGCTGGACCTCGCCGAAGGAGATCAACGGCGCCGTCGTGCGCTTGCGTCCGAGCAGGTATCGGAGGGCATACGCGCTCGCGATTCCGTCCGGATCCGGATCCGGCTGGAGCAGGATCCCGACCTTCTCCCGGTCCCCGAGCAGCTCCCGGATCTTGACCACGCGCTGGAGATTCGCGAGGTGGCCGAACTCGTCGTTGATGTCGTCGCGGATCTGGGTCTTCCAGCCCGTGCGCCGCAGGGTCGGGTGATCCGGCAGGTCGTCCGAGGTCAGGCTGTCCGAGAGGACGAGGATCGCGGCGTCTTCGTCGAGCTTCCGGATCTCGCGGACGGCGAGGCGGGTCCACGGTCCTTCGTCGCTGACGAGCGCGAACTCGTCGTCCGGCGTCGGGTCGAGCTTGCCGATCGACTCTTCGTCGAGGCCGCCCTGCAGGATCTTGAAGCCCGGCGGTCGCGCACGGGCCTCCTCTTCGTCACGCGGAATCCACGTGAGTTCTTCGGACGAATCGGTGCCGATGCGGCTCCACAGGCGCGCGCTCTCGGCTCCATCGCAGATGATGATTCGACGTCCCAAACGGCTCACCCCACGCCGCGGCGAACACTCGCCTGCACGCCCGGCCGTTTCACTGGGCCGGGGCGGCGTCCGATCGGGGCCCACGACCTCCGTACACGGACCCACCGCTGGTTTCGGTGGGTCGGGTCGGGGGGCGGACCTCGGTCGCTTCGAAGGCGGGAAGTTACCGCATGCCTGCCGGCGGGCGACGGGTGGAATGCCGGCGCCCTGCCCGTGAACGCGGGGCCTCGGCCCCTCGGGACGTGATGCGCCCCCATCCATGCGCCGGCGGATCGCAGGAGCCGCGTTAGGATGGGCGCCCGATCGCCGCCGGCGGCGGTCCGAGCAGGGGAGATCGCGCATGCGTCTGGTGAATCTCGAAGGTCGCGTCGGGCTCGACGTGGCCGGCCGCTTCGTCGATCTGGCCCTCCACAGCGGAGAGCGCTTTTCGTCGGATCCGATGGCGGTCTTCGGACAATGGGACGAGATCCGTCGCTGGGCCTCGGAGCAGTCGACCGGCGCCGCGGGTCCGATCGTCGAAGTCGAGAAGCTCGGCGCACCCGTGCCGAATCCGACCCAGGTCTTCGCGATCGGCCTCAACTACCAGGATCACGCCGAGGAGGCGAGTCTGCCGATTCCCGACGTTCCGATGGTCTTCACGAAGTTCCCGAGCTGCATCGTGGGGCCGAACGCGGACGTGCCGCTGACCGGCGAGCGGGTCGACTGGGAAGTGGAGCAGGTCGTCGTGATGGGGAAGGAGGCGCGCGACGTGCCCGCCGACCGTGCCTGGGACCACGTCGCGGGCATGACCCTCGGGCAGGACATCTCCGATCGACGGCTGCAGTTCTCGTCGAAGCCGCCGCAGTTCAGCCTCGGCAAGTCCGCCACGAATTTCGGACCGATCGGGCCGGCGCTGGTCAGCCTCGACGAGTTCTCCGACCCGGACGCGGTCGGTCTCCGCTGCTGGGTCGCGGGCGAGAAGATGCAGGACTCGAACACGAGCAACCTGATCTTCACCGTCCCCCAGCTGATCGAGTACATCTCGAAGTTCTGCGTCCTCTATCCGGGGGATCTGATCTTCACCGGAACCCCCGGCGGCGTGGGTTCGGTCCGCGAGCCCCGTCGCTATCTGGCCCCCGGCGAAGTCATCGAGAGCGAGATGGACCAGATCGGGCGCCTCTCGAACCGCTGCGTCACCCGCGGCTAGGCGGACGGGGCGACCGGATGCAGCGCATCTTCGTCGGTGACGTCCAGGGCTGCGCGGACGAGCTCGAGCTCCTCCTCGAGCGGGTCCGCGGGACGTACGGGGACGATTTCGTGCTCTGGGTGGCGGGGGACCTCGTGAACCGGGGCCCGGACAATCGCCGGCCGCTCGAGCGCGTGCGTGCGCTCGTCGAGGCGGGCCGCGCGGAATACGTCCTCGGGAACCACGAGATCCACCTGATCTCGGCGCACCTCGGCCTGCGGGACCTCTCGGAGAACGACTCGATCGGGGACGTGCTCGCGGCGCCGGACGCGGGCGAGTGGGTCACCTGGCTGCGGGGGCGTCCGCTGGTCGTGCCGGGTGAGATCGATGGACAGCATTTCGCGATGATCCACGCGAGCTGCGGCGCGGGTTGGTCCCACGCCGAGCTGGTCGAGCGTGGGGCGGCCGCGAGCGCGCGTCTGTCCGCGGGCGAGTCCGATGCGCGGTCCTTCCTCGCGACGGATCCGCCGGAGGATCCGGTTCGCGACGACCTCGCCCGGCTCACTCGGGGACGCGCGGGCGACGCGAGCGGGTGGTCGAGCAAGCAGCCGGCGACGCCGGAAGGCGCCTGGCACCACGCCTGGGCCGCGGCCGAACCGGACTACGGCCTCGTCTACGGACACTGGGCGAGGCAGGGACTCCACGTCGCAAACGGCCTCCGCGGACTCGACACGGGCTGCGTCCACCACGGCCGCGGGCGCGACGGCTTCCTGACGGCCTGGCTGCCGGACTCGCGACCGCGGCCGGACGGCGGACGGGCCTTCGACGCCCCCGACGACCGCTTCTGGCAGATTCCCGCCCGGCGTCGCTACTACTACCCCACGCAGGATCGGGGCTGAGCCCGGTCGACGCGCTGCCCCTTCCTCGGATCCCTATGCTCGGGGACGGCCACCCATCCCAGCCGCGGTCGGCGACGAGGACCGCGAAGGAGCCCCCACCATGCCCAAGGTCATCATCCCGGTCGTCTTCCAGGGCCCCACCCGCGGGGAGCCCGAGGCGATCGTCGACGGCGAGACGATCGCGGCCTGCTTCGATCAGGTCGAAGAGAAGTTCCCTGGTCTCCGGGAGCTCGTGATCGACCCGAAGACCGGCGAAATCCACAAATTCGTGAAGGTCACCCTGAACGGCGAGCTCCTCGAGCGCGACGTCGACACTCTGGCGCAGTCGGTCTCGGCAACGGACGAGATCGAGGTGATCGCGGCGATCGCCGGCGGCTAGCGGTCGATCCCCCTTCCTTGATTCCGCGCGATTCGCGCGCCGCGTCCGGACCACGAGTTCGGATCGCGCATTGCGGCGAGAGCGCCGCTCCTTCAATCTTCCCCTTCCCGCGCTGTGCGTCGCGGGCGTGCCTTGCACCCACATCACCAAGGAAACAACAACATGGCCGGACCCGAGGGAGACCGAATCCTCCACGTCAACATGACGGACCAGACGACGTCCTTCGAGGACTTCCCCGCCGAGTGGAAGCTGCTCGGCGGTCGCGGTCTCTCCGCGAAGATCCTGACCCGCGACTGCGACCCGACCTGTGATCCCCTCGGTCCGGACAACGTCCTCGTGATGGCGCCGGGCGTCCTCTCGGGCACGACCGCCCCGACCTCCGGCCGGATCTCGATCGGCTGCAAGAGCCCGCTCACCGGCGGCATCAAAGAGGCCAACGCCGGCGGCAACCCCGGCCAGCACCTGATGAAGCTCGGCATCCGCGCGGTCGTCGTGAAGGGCCAGCCCGCCGATGCGGACAAGCGCTACGGCCTGCGGATCGACGAGGGCGAGGTTTCCGTCGTCTCCGCCGACGACTACAAGGGAATGTGGAACTACGCGTCCTGCGACAAGCTCTTCGAGGGCGAGAGCAAGAACGCGAGCGCGATCTCGATCGGCCCGGCCGGCGAGCTCCAGCTCGCGGGCGCTTCGGTCGCCTGCACCGATCAGGACCAGGAGCGCCGCCCGGCGCGTCACGCCGCCCGCGGTGGCGTCGGTGCCGTGATGGGGAGCAAGGGCCTCAAGTGGGTGCTGGTCGATCCCGGCAAGGCGAAGACCCGTCAGCCTGCCAGCAAGGACTTCAACAAGCAGAACAAGACCTACTCCCAGGAGTACCTGGACGGTCCGCAGATGTTCAAGTTCGGTACGTCCTCGGTCGTCCCGATGGCGAACATGCTGAACACGTTCGTCTACAAGAACCGCACCGCCGGCCAGAGCCCCGACGTCGAGACCCTCGACGGCGCGCGGATCGTCGAGAGCTTCGAGACTCGCGGCGGCGGCATGCACAACTGCATGACGGGCTGCATCGTGAAGTGCTCGAACATCGTCCACGACCGGGACGGCAACTACAAGACGAGCGCGCTCGAGTTCGAGACGCTGACGCTGCTGGGTGCCTCCTGCGCGATCAAGACCTTCGAAGAGGTCGCCGAGCTCGACCGGCTCTGTGACGAGGTCGGCCTCGACACGATCGAGACCGGGGGCGCGATCGCGATCCTGATGGACGCGGGCCAGATGGAGTGGGGCGACTCGGACGCCGCGATCCAGCTGCTCAAGGACATCGCAGAGGGCACCGACCGCGGCAAGATGATCGGTAACGGCGCCGTCGCGACGGGCAAGGGCACGGGCCACAAGCGCGTCCCGCACGGTCGCGGTCAGGCGATCCCGGCCTGGGACCCGCGTCCGCTCAAGGCGACCGGCGTGACCTACGCCGCGGGCCCGATGGGAGCGGATCACACGGCCGGCCTGGTCGTGAACCCCGGCCTCGGTCCGGACGAGTACGCCCAGGCCTCGCAGGAGTGCCAGATCGTGAACATGGTCTGCGACTCCTCGGGCTTCTGTCAGTTCATCTCGCCGACGCTCACGCTCATGGCCAACTACTACTCGCTGCTCTACGGCGAGGACGTGACGCCGGAGCAGCTCGGTGATCAGGGCTGGGAGTGCCTCGAAGACGAGTGGAAGTTCAACGCCGCCGCGGGCTGGAAGGACGAGGACAACGGCCTCTCCGAATGCCTGGTGGAGGAGGGCATCGGCCCGGACAACGCGATGAAGTTCGATGTGTCCCTGGACATCATCAACCAGTCGAAGGTCCGCTTCGCGCCGCGCCCGGAGCTCTACACCGCCCGCGCGTCTGGTTAGTCGCCTGCGGGCGCTCGGCTGCTCATTCGCCTGCGGGCGCTCGGCTAATCATTCGCCTGCGGGCGCTCGGCGACGGGGGCTCGCGGTCTAACGAAGGCTCGTGATGGGCAGGGGGTGATGCTCCCTGCCCGTCTTCCGTTCTGGATGGCGGATTCGAGGTTCCTCCGGTGAAGCACGACGTTCGCATGCGCGGGTTCGCGGAACGGGTCGACGTGGAAGTGGTCGAGGCGTTCCTGGCGGAACACGCGCGCGCGCTCGAAGGCGAGCCGGTCGCGCTGCTCGACTGCGTCGGCCGGGTCCTCGCCGAGGACGTGACCGCCGAGGTCGACGTGCCGGGCTTCCCGCGATCGGCGATGGACGGCTACGCGATCCGAGGGGAGGAGAGCTTTGGCGCCTCGGACTACGACGCGATCCGCCTCGAAGTCGTCGGTCTCTCGTTGCCCGGAAACCCGTTCGAGTCGACCCTGCAGGCCGGGCAAGCGGTGCGCATCATGACCGGAGCGCCGATTCCCGACGGCGCCGACGCGGTCGTGAAGGCCGAGGTCTGCGAAGAAGCGGACGGCGTGGTCTCGATCTCCGAAGCGGTCGCGCCGCGCAAGAACGTCGGCGCGATCGGAGAGGACATCGCGAAGGGCGATCCGGTCCTCGCGGCGGGGCGCCGGCTGCGTCCCCAGGACGCGGGCTTGCTTTCTTCGATCGGCCGGGCGGAGGTCTCGTGTGTGCGGCGCCCGCGCGTGCGGCTGGTCGTGACCGGCGACGAGCTGCTGCCCGCCGGCTCCGTTCCCGCCGGCTCGCAGATCGTCGACAGCAACTCCGTGGTCCTGCGCGGCCTGGTCGCGCGGGACGGGGGCGACTCGCTTCCGTTCGAGATCCTGCCGGACGTGCCCGAGAAGATCCGCGAGGCGATGGCGAGCGAAGACGCCGACGTGGTCCTCGTCTCCGGGGGGACGTCCGTCGGCCAGGAGGACCACGCGCCTCGCCTCCTCTCCGAACTCGGGGAGCTCACCTATCACGGCATCTCCATGCGTCCGTCGAGCCCGACCGGGGTCGGACGGATCGGCGACCGCTTCGTATTCCTGCTGCCCGGCAACCCGGTCAGCTGTCTCGCGGCCTACGAGTTCTTCGCGGGGCCGACCCTCCGCGCCCTCGGAGGCCGGGCGCGTGCGTGGCCCCATCGACGCGTGACGCTGCCCCTCGCCCGCAAGATCGTTTCCGAGGTCGGGCGAACGGACTACGTGCGCGTGGCGATCGAAGACGGACAGGCGACGCCGCTCGCGACCGCCGGCGCTTCGATCCTCTCCTCGACGGTGCGTGCCGCGGGCGCCGTCGTCGTGCCTCGGGAGCTCGAAGGGATGCGCGAAGGGGCGAGCGTCGAGGTCCTGCTCTACGACGACGAGGTGCCCTCCGCATGAGTCGTCCCCAGCAGCAGTTCCTCGAGGTCCTCGATCGGGACGAAGCGGAGGCACGTTGGCGCAAAGTGGTGGGCGGGGCCGCGCTCGGGAGCGAGACGATCACCCTCGAGAACGCCCTCGGACGCGTGCTCGCCGAAGACGTCCGGGCCGGCGTCGACGTTCCGGGCTTCGACCGCTCGAACATGGACGGCTTCGCGATTCGCGCCGCGGACACCTTCGGCGTCGCCGAGGAAGAGCCGGTTCGTCTCCGGCTGAACGACGAAGTGCTGGCGACCGGAATCGAGCCTGCGATCGAGGTGACCGAAGGCACGGCCACGACCATCGCGACCGGCGGCATGCTTCCTCGGGGCGCGGACGCCGTGGCGCCGATCGAGGTCACCGACGTCGACCCCGACGATCCGGCCTTCGTCCTCGTCCGCGCTCCGCGGGTGCCGGGCGCGGCGGTCAGCTTCGCCGGGACCGACATGGGTCGCGGCGAGACGGTGCTCTTCGCCGGTACGAAGCTCACCTCGCGCGAGACCGGTGTCCTCGCGGCGATCGGATGCGAGCGGCTCGAGGTCGTGCGGCGGCCGAGGGTCGCGATCCTCTCGACCGGGGACGAAATCGTGCAGCCCGGCGAGGCGATGCGGCCCGGGCTCGTGTACGACAGCAACGGGCGGATCCTGGCCGACGCGGTGCAGGAGCTGGGCGGTGATCCGGTTTTCTACGGGGCGTTTCGCGACGATCTCGAAGCGCTCCGCAAGGCGATGCGCGAAGCGCTGGCGGACGCGGACATGGTCCTGCTCTCCGGCGGCACGTCGAAAGGCGAAGGGGATCTGAACGCCGTCGTCGTCGGCGAGCTCGAGCCCGGGATCCTCGTCCACGGCGTTGCGCTCAAGCCGGGCAAGCCGATCTGTCTCGCGGCCCAGGGCGACACGCCCGTCGTGATCCTGCCGGGCTTCCCGACGAGCGCGATCTTCACCTTTCACGAGTTCGTGGCGCCGCTCGTCCGCGACCTCGCCGGCCAGCCGTCCGAGGGTCGTGAAACCCGTTCGGCGCGGCTCGCGATCAAGACCCAGAGCGAGCGCGGGCGACTCGAGTATCTGCTCGTCGGGCTCGTCGGAGACGGCGAGGGGAGGCTCTCCGCCTATCCGATGGGCAAGGGAAGCGGAAGCGTGACGAGCTTCTCCCGCGCCGACGGTTTCGTACGGATCGGTCGGAACACCGAGCTCGTCGAGGCGGATACGCCCGTCGAGGTCACCCTGATCGGCCGCGACGTCGCGGTCGCCGACCTCGTCGTGATCGGGAGCCACTGCGCGGGCCTCGACCTGATCGCGAGCGAGCTCGCGGGTCACGGCTTCGGCGTGAAGCTTCTCGCGGTCGGTTCCCACGGCGGACTCGCCGCTGCGTCCCGGGGCGAGTGCGACCTCGCACCGATCCACCTGCTCGATCCCGAGACCGACCGCTACAACACGCCCTTCCTGAAGCCCGGCCTCGAGCTCGTTCGCGGCTACCGGCGCATGCAGGGGATCGCCACGCGTCTCGAAGAGACGCGGGGCATCGAAGAACTCCTCGAAGACCCGACCGTGCGGATGGTGAACCGGAACCGCGGCGCGGGCACCCGGGTGTTGATCGATCGGCTGCTCGGAGACCGCCGACCTCCAGGATATCCCTACGAGCCGCGGTCCCACTATGCGGTCGCGGCCGCCATTGCCCAGGGTCGCGCGGACTGGGGCGTCACGATCGAATCCGTCGCACGCGATGCGGGCCTCCGCTTCGTACCGCTCCAGGCGGAGGAATACGACTTCGTCGTGCCTGCGTCGCGCTTCGATCGGCCGGCGGTCCGTTTGCTCCGTGAGATCCTGTCAGACCCCGAGGCACCGCTCCGGAGCGCGCTCGCCGACCAGGGCTTCGTCGTCGCCGGCTGAGCGGTCGCGTCCGGCCGGACGATCGTTCGTTCTCATGAGCGGTCGGGTCGTCGCCGATCGAGGCGGGACGCGTTGTGGGTCGCGCGCCCGGCGTTCTCCCCAGCCGAGCGCCCGCCTAACGCCCGATCGGGTTGCCGTCGCAGCGAGACGATAGGAAGGCAAGCTCCGAATGCCCGGAGCACGCGTGGCGGCCGAGCATGGATTCTCCCAGAGATGCCAGCGGCGAAGCGGGTTTCACCTTCGACGACGCCCTCGCGACCGCGCTCGCGCGTGATCGCGAGTCCGTGGACGCGCGCGAGATCTTCGCGGACCTCGGTTGCGACTGGGCGTTCGTGATCCGAATGAGCGCCGACGGATCCTGGGTGCGCGAGTGGGTCGGGGGGGACGTGCCCGGCAGGGCGGGGCCCGTCGATCCCAGCGCGTGGGACGAGTTCCTCGTTCCCGAGGATCGCACCTTCGTGGTCGAACACGTGCGTCGCACGCTCGAGTATGGACGCGATCGCAGCACCTACCGGCTCGACCTTCCCGGCGCGGGGATCCGCTTCGTCGAGAGCTCGATGCGCGCGATCGTCGATCCCGACGAGGAGAGCGTCGTCCTCATCTACGCCGCCATGACCGACATCACCGATCGGGTCGCGACCGAGGAAGCGTTCCGCAAGAGCGAAGGGCAGTACCGCGCGCTCGTCGAGCAGGCCTCCGACGGGATCCTCGTGTTCGACGAGAGCGGTCAGATCCTGACGAGCAACGGCGCGGCCCTCGAGCTCTTCGGGCTGCCTCAATCGATTCTCCATCGGAAGCGCGTGATCGAGCTCTTCCATCCCGACGACGTGGACGACGACCCGCTCGCGCTCCAGAACCTCGCCTCCGGAATGACCCTTCGCAGCGTTCGGCGCCTCAAGCGTCAGGGGAGCAACGGCTGGATCTGGGCCGAGCTCTCCGCCAGGCGCCTCGCCGACGGACGTGTCCAGGCGACCGCGCGCGACATCACCTCGCGGATCCAGGCCGAACAGCGGATCCGCCACCTCGCCTACTTCGACTCGCTGACGGCGCTCCCGAACCGTGAGCTCTTCCGCGAGCAGATCGCGTCGGCGCTCGAGCGCGCGCGCCGAGCGGATCGGGTGCTTGCGTTGCTCTTCCTGGACGTCGATCGCTTCAAGCAGGTCAACGACTCGCTCGGACACTCGATGGGCGACGAGCTGTTGTGCCAGATCGCCGATCGGCTGCGTGCCGCCGTGCGTGGAAGCGACTCCGTGGGACTCGGACGACGCGAACGCATCGAGCTCGAAGGCCGTGGAGTGCCGATCTCCCGCCTCGGAGGCGACGAGTTCACCATCCTCCTGCAGGATCTCGAGCACGCGCAGGATTCGGCCCGAGTCGCGCGCCGTGTGCTCCACTCGCTCTCCCGCCCCTTCGAAGTCCAGGGTCGCGAGATCTTCGTCGGCGCGAGCATCGGAATCGCCGTCTGCCCCGACGATGGAACGGATACCGATACCCTGCTGCGGGCTGCCGACGTCGCGATGTATCACGCGAAGAGTCGCGGCGGTAATGCCTACGAATTCTTCTCGCCCGACATGAACGCGACGTCCGCGCGACGACTCCAGCTGGAGACCGACCTCCGCCACGCGCTGGAGCGCGATCAGCTCGTCCTCCACTATCAGCCGCTTCGCGACACGCGGACGGGACGCGTCTCTGCGGTCGAGGCGCTGATCCGCTGGGTGAACGACGCCGGCGAGATGGTCCGTCCCGACGAGTTCATTCCGGTCGCCGAGGAGACGGGCATGATCGTCCCGATCGGCGAGTGGGTGCTCCGCACGGCCTGCCGGCAGCTCGTCGCCTGGCGGGAGCAGGGCTTCGCGCCGATCCGGATGTCGGTGAACCTCTCCGTCGAGCAGCTGCGCGATCTCGGGATTGCGAACTGCGTAGAACAGTTGCTCTACGAGCACGGCCTCTCCGCCTCGGACATCGAGCTCGAGATCACCGAGTCCTGCATCCTCGACGAGAGCCCGAACATCATCGCCGGGATCGGTGCCCTCACGGCGCTGGGGATCGGATTCGCCCTCGACGACTTCGGGACGGGCTACTCGTCCCTCTCCGCGCTCCAGCGGTTTCCGATCGATCGTCTCAAGATCGATCGTTCCTTCGTTTCCGGAATCGGGGACAGCGAGAGCGACGAGGCGCTGACCTGCGCGGTCGTCGCCCTGGCGAATCGGCTCGGGCTCGAGGTGGTGGCGGAGGGCGTCGAGACCGAAGCGCAGGCGCGCGTCCTGATCGAGCTCGGCTGCCAGGAGCTCCAGGGCTACCTTTTCGGCAAGCCGCTGCCCGCCGAGGAATGCGGAATCTTCCTGGAGCGCGCGGAGAAGGTCGAAGAGACCGCCGACGAGGGCTGATGTTGCCCGCCCCAGGGGCGCGGGGTAGCTTTTTCCGGACCCATGGATTCCCCTTTTCCATCGTCACGGACGGGCGAGCCCGACGAGCCGCCCCAACCCGAGCGCGGCTCGCCCTCCCTTTTAGGGCGCGTCCCGCGCCCGCTGAAGGCTCTCTTACGGCGCGTCCCGCGCCGGTTGAAGGCTCTCTTTGGGCGCTGCCCGCGCCCGCTGAAGGCTCCTGAGTCTCGGTGCGTCCCGCGCCCGCTGAAGGCTCCCCCGCGCGCTTCTCGCCGAAGGGCGCCTCACGCGTCACGCCCGGAAACCTACGCTCGCGCTGACCGACGCTCCGCTCGCCCGCGATTCAACGGGCTCGAGCGCTCCTCGACCCCCACTTCGACGTGGTCCGAGCCCCTCACTGCAGTGATGGGCTCGATACGCCGATGGGAGGAATGGTGATGTCCGTACTCGGCGCTGTCCTGATCATCGTGGCCTGTCTGGCGGCCTCCGCCTTCTTCTCCGGAAGCGAGACGGCGCTCTTCCGCCTGCGCTCCCACGACCTCGATGGGGAGAACAAGGACCAGGTCGGCCCGGCCGACGTGGCGGTTCGCGACCTGACGTCTTCGTCCTCGCGCCTGCTCGTCACGATCCTGCTCGGCAACAACGTCGTGAACATCCTCGGCGCCTCCGTGGCCTCCGGTCTCGCCATCTCGCTCCTCGGCACCGAGCTCGGCATCCCGGCCGCGACCTTCGTGATGACGCTCCTCGTCCTGTTGCTCTGTGAGATCCTGCCCAAGGCCGTCGCGGCGCGGCATCCGCGCGGCGTCTCGCGGGTGGTCGGCCTTCCGCTCTACCTCTTCCACCAGATGCTGCGTCCGGTGCACGGCCTCTTCGATCGCGGGATCGAGCCGCTCGTGCGGCGCGTGACCGGCGGCATCGAGGGCGATGAATCCCTGGGCTCCGAAGAGGTGCTCCGGCTCGCCCGCGAGGCCCTCGACGACGTCGAAGATGCGGGCTCGCCGCTCGCGATCATCGGTGCGACCTCGAACGCCGCCGAGATGGACGTGTCCGAGATCATGGTCCCGCGGACCGAGATCGAGGCCTATCCCACCGACACGCCGGTCTCCGAGCTGATCGAGCAGATGCTCGAGGGCCGCTATACCCGCGTGCCGATCTACGAGGACTCGATCGACCACGTCCTCGGCGTGATCCATCTGAAGGACCTGATCAAGCTCCATCGCGCCGATGGCAAGGAGCTCTTCGGGATCCTGAAGCCGGTGCTGCGCGTCCCGGAGCGCAAGCCGATCTTACGGCTGTTGACCGAGATGCAGCGCGCGTTCTGTCACGTCGCCCTCGTGAAGGACGAGTTCGGCGTGACCAAGGGGCTCGTGACCCAGGAGGACATCCTCGAAGAGATCGTCGGCGAGATTCGCGACGAGTTCGACTCCGAGGAGCTGCTCACGATCCGCAAGCTGCGCGACGGCAGCTACGAGGTTCTCGGGCGCGTGAGCGTCCTCGACTTCAACCGCGAGTCGGGTTGGCAGGTGCCCGCCGAGAAGGGCGACACGATCGGAGGCCTCTGCTTCAACACCCTCGAGCGTGCGCCGCGCAAGGGCGAGAAGGTCAGCGTCCCGGGCTACGTCCTCGAGTGTACCGACGTGTCCGGGAGCCGGATCACCCGCGTGAAGGTGACCGAAGATTCCGTCGCCACCAGCCTCGCCGATTGACGCACGAGCGTGTCGGTCGATCCGGAAGACGGTGACACGTCCGACGCGGGCGTGATCGTCGAGGTCGATTCGCTCGCGTCCGGAGGGGACGGCGTCGGCCGGCTGCCGGACGGTCGCGTGGTGTTCGTCGCCGGTGGCGTGCCGGGCGATCGCGTCGCGATCGAGATCGTCGACGAACGCAAGCGCTTCGTCCGCGCGCGCATCATCCGGGTCCTCGAGCCGGGACCCGGGCGCGTCGAGCCGCGGTGTCCGCATTTCGGGACCTGCGGCGGCTGTCTCTGGCAGCGGATCGCGTACGACGTACAGCTCGAAGCGAAGCGGAAGTCGGTCGCGGACGCCCTCGAGCGGATCGGCCGGGTGTCGCTCTCGGAAGAGCTCGCCGTCGTCGCGTCTCCTTCGCCCTACGCCTACCGCGGGCGCGCGCGCTTCGTCGAGTGCGAAGGCGGCGTCGGCTACCGCGTCCGGGGCGGCGACGGCGCGCACGCGGTGGACGTCTGTCCCGTGCTCGTCCCCTCGGCGGAGGAGGCGCTGGCGGCGCGCGGGCGGAAGGTGCGGGCCTCGGACGAAGGGCCGTCGCGACGAGCGCGGGAGTGGGTCGTGACGACGGGCTCCGACGGAACGTCGATCCTGACGCCGGTCGGAACACGCAGGAAGTCGCGCCTCGAATCAGGGGCGCCGACGAGCGTCCTCGTGGAAGTCGCCGGCGTGTCCCTACGCGTGTCCGGCGAGAGCTTCGTCCAGGGCAACCTCCTGCTCTGGGGCGCTCTCGTCGAAGCCGTCGTCGCGGCCTGCAAGGGCGGGGATGCGGGGCCAGGCACGCGTTTCGTGGAGCTTCACGCGGGCGCCGGCTTCTTCACCCTGCCCCTCGCACGGGCCGGGTTCTTCGGCGCGGCGATCGAGAGCGCGCCCTCCGCCGTCGCCGATCTTCGGGAGAACCTCGCCCGAGCGGAGCTCACGCAGTCGGTGGAGGTCGTCGCCGGTCGCGCCGAGACCCGACGCGATCTCGCACGCCGTTTCGCCGGCGCCGACTTCGCCCTGGTCGATCCACCGCGCACCGGCCTCGAGAAGTCCGTCCGCAGCGCGCTCATCGACGAGGGGCCGCCGCGCCTCGTCTACCTCTCCTGCGACCCCGGCACCCTCGCACGCGACCTCGCAGACCTCACCGCCGCCGACTACACGCTCGCGCAAGCCGTCGCCTTCGACCTCTTCCCCCAGACCCCCCACGTCGAGACCCTGGTGACCCTCGAGCGAGATCGAGCGCAACGTTAGGCGGCGCGCCGCCAGCGTACGGCTACCAGCACCTCAGCCTCGAGCGCAAGACACGGCCGACAAAGGCCGCGTCGAGAGGCGCGCAGCGCCGAGCGGTAAATCAAGGCTCGATCAGCCCGTGCCGCAGCGCATAGCGCACGAGCTCGGTCGCCTTGCGGACGCCGAGCTTGCGCATGAGGCTCGTCCGGTGGGCCTCGACGGTTTTCGTCGAGATCGAGAGCTCGCTGGCCACCTCTTTCGCCGAGAGGCCCTCGGCGATCAGTTGGAGCACTTCCCGTTCGCGGGACGAGAGCAGGGTGAAGGGATCCGGCGAGTCGGTCTTCGGGGAGCGGACCTGCTCGACGATCTCGCGAGCGACGGCCGGCGAGAAATAACTGCCGCCGTTCATGACCTCGCGGATCGCAGTCACGATCTCCGAGGCGCGTCCGTTCTTGAGGACGTAGCCATCCGCGCGCAGGCCGATCGCGCTCTGGATGAAGGGCGGATCGTTGTGGACCGAGAGCAGGATCACCTTCGTGCCCTTGTGGTCGGTCCGGAGTCGCTCGAGGGTCTCGAGCCCGCCCATGCGGGGCATCGTGATGTCGAGGACGACGATGTCCGGGCGGTTGCGCTCGACCTCGGTCAACACCTGACGGCCGTCCTCGGCCTCGCCGACGACCTTGAGGTCGGGCTCGGCTTCGAGGAGGCGACGGAGGCCTTCTCGCACGATGCCATGGTCATCGGCGACGACGGTCGAGATCATCGAGGCAGCATAACGGTGGCCTCCGGGTGGTTCAATCGATCGGGACGGGACGATCGGTCGCCCCGATGCGACGAACGTCCGGTTGGCGTCCCGTCGCCGAGCATGCGGCGCGGCCCGATGACATCGCGGGCACATCGATCTACGTTGCCCACGTAGCGGATTCGTCGTGCGTGCGAATCCCGCCGGAAGGGATGGGGCGAACCCGTGCGCCGCAGTCGTCGCGATCGGAATGCCAGCTCGGACGAGGTTCGAGCGGGCGCGAGGCGAAGCGAGAGAGGCCGGCTAGGAGCGGCCGCGACCCCGAATCCGACCGCGGCTGCGACGGAGGTTCGGACGGAGGAGCGGCCTTCCGCTTCCGATCGGAACCGCCGCCGCTCCTCGTCGCCCCGTGCGAATGGTGCGCGCCGCGATTCTCGTGGCCGAACCGCGCGGGGCGGAGGCGCCGGTCGCGCGAAAGGGGACGATCGTTTCGTCCTCTACGTGGAAGGGCCGCGGGATCGCGAGATTCTCGAGACCTGGGCGCGTCGGATCGAGCCGGCGGTGGCACGCTGCATCGTCGACCGGACGGTGATCCTGGGTGGGCGCCAACCGGTCCGGGCCCTCGAGGATTTCCGCAAGCGCGGCGGCCACGAGTCCGGTTGGCGCGGGCTGATCGTGCTCGACCGGGACCATCACCTCGAAGACGAAGTGGCCGACTCGGCGCCGGGCGACCTCGCGGCGGAGCCGGGCCTCGAGCTCTTCGTCTGGGGGCTGCGCCACATCGAGAGCTATCTGCTCGTGCCGAGTGCGATCCGGCGCCTCGCCGCGGGATTCGAAGGCGTGGATCAGCTCGATGCGCTCCTGGCGGCCGAGCTCGAGCGGGACCATTCGCTCCACGCGAAGCGGTTCCTCGGGGCTGGCGGCTCCCTTTCCGAGGCCCTCGGGGTGGATCTGCGGGCGGGCGAGATCGCGCGGGCGATGCGCGCCGACGAGCTCCACGCGGACGTGCGGACCCTGCTCGGACGGATCGGCGTGCTCTCGGGCGTCGCCCTGCCGCAGCCCGAGGTCGTGATCCGGCGGAGCTAGGGCCCCGCTCGCTCGCCGACCTAGGGGTCGAGGGCGTCGCGAAGGATCGGGGACTTGACCGACTCGACGTGCCCGCGGGTCTTCCGGAGATCCGAGAGCAGCGCCATCGCGCGATTGAGGAAGAGCACGCCGATCAGGACGTGCATCACGAGGAAGATCACGTTCGTCCAGAGCGCGAAGGCGTAGAGGGACGCCTCGTCGGCGTAGCCGTGGAACATGTTCGCCCACACGATCTCGCGGGTGCCGAAGTTCCCGAAGGACGGAATCATCATCCAGAAGTAGAGGGTCGGGATTCCGGCGAAGAGCGCCGTCCAGTCGATGGCGTTGCCGAAGGCGCGGCTGGCCATGCCCTGGATGAACACGTCGGCGGTCGCGAAGGCCGCGAACACCCAGAAATAGGGAAGCAGGTCGCGCAGGTTCACACGGCCGTCCAGGAAGTCGAGCCGCAGGAGCGCCCAGAGCCGGTCCACGACGCCGAGCGCCCGGGCGATCACGAACGCGCCCACGAGCACCCAGCCGAAGGCGACGACGCCGACGATCACCCCGAACTGGACCTGCGCCCGATCGACGAAGATCATCGCGATGGTCCCCTGCAGGAGCAGGACGAAGAAATGGGCGACGAAGGGCAGGGTCGCCACGGCGACGACGGACTGGAGGGGCGCTCGACACAGCTGCCAGACGCCGAGAAAGAAGGTCGCGTCCGATACGGAGTTGTTCAGGGCGCGGACGAGCTCTGCACCGCCCTTGACCGCGATGATCTGTCGGCGAGGGACCGGCGCCAGGAAGCGGCGGACCATGGAGGCCTGCACCAGCGCCCAGACCAGGAAGAACACGACCTTGTCCACGATCGTGATCGCGATGAAGAGCGGCATGTTCGCCCGATCGGTCGCTTCGGGAATCGCCTGCCAGTCGATCGCGTAGCCGAACACGTAGATCAGGGCGGCCCCGGAGATCACCAGGGGCAGTACGTGGCGGGTGAGGACGACCTTGGTGCGGGACACGCGCGCAGCATAGCCGCTTGCGGGCCCACGGAGGCGGTCTGGTTGGCCGGTAGCCGAGCGGGGTCCTACTCTTCCGCGCATGGATCTCGGTTTTCGCATGCATGCGGAACGGACCCCCAATCCCAAC
This sequence comes from bacterium, assembly GCA_024742285.1. NCBI lineage: Bacteria > bacterium. The sequence goes on from JANSYR010000009.1 coordinate 20,080, forward strand.
AGCATCAAGTGGGTGCTCGGCCAGACCGTGGCCGAAGGGGTCGCCTCCGCCTCGTTCAGTGACGCCGTCTCGGCGGACGTTTCTCCCCTCGCCTCGCCGATCCTCGCGATCGATGGCGTCGAGGCGATCACCCTCGGACCGAACTTCGTGACCGTGTCGAAGACCGAGGGCGCGGAGTGGACCGATCTCGCGGCGCCGATCGTGGCCGAGATCAAGGCTTGGGCCGGGCGGGACGAACCCGCCCTCGGAGCCGCCTTCGAGCCCCCGCAGGCAGCCGACGAAGACGAGGTGGTCGCGCGGATCCGGGAGATCCTCGAACGGGACGTCCGACCCTACGTCGAGTCCGACGGGGGTGAGGTGAACTTCGCGGGCTTCCGCGACGGGGTCGTCGAGGTCGTCCTCCAGGGCGCTTGCGCCGGCTGTCCGAGCTCGTCGATCACCCTCAAGATGGGGATCGAGGCGCGGCTGAAGGAAGAGATCCCCGAAGTCGAGTCGGTCGTTGCGATCTGAGGGAACTGCAGCCGGTCCGCCGGTCCTTTCGATCGCGCTCCTCTTCCTCGGCTTCCTCGGCCTCGGGCGCTTCTTCGGTCGAAGGCGTCGGATCCGCCGCGCGGCACTGTCCCGGGGCGGTGGCCGCTCGTTCTTCTTCCGAACCGGCAATCGTCGTCGCGGTGGGCCCCGCCTGACGGGATTCGGCCGGCTCGCCGTCGCCGCGAGGACGCCGGCGATCCCCGCGTTCGGCTGGGGCGTCCAGGCGGCCTTCCGGAGCTGGCGGTCGAGCCCGTCCGAGCCTCTCCCGTCGGTTTCTGCCCCCCCGCCCAGGGCGGAGCTCGAGGCCGAGCGCCTGACGGATCTGCCACGCACCCGCGAGCGATTCGAGTTCGCCCGCGCCCACGCGAACCGCTTCGATCCCCAGGCGAATCCGCGCCTCGTCGAGTGGCTCGCGGCGGGCTCCGGTTCACCCCGGGCCGACCTTTCGGGCTGGCCCGACGATGCCCTGCGGGTCGAGTACAGCCTCGACGAGACGCTCACGGCCGACGTCTTCGAGGTGCTGCGCAAGGGCCGCGTCGAGCGCGGGCACGCGATCGTGATCGACCCGCGGACGGCGCGCCTGCTGTCCTACGTATCGACGGATCCCGACGGATTTCCGGCGGAGCGCGCCTACCCCGCCGCCTCGATCGTGAAGGTGCTGTCCGCCGCCGCGCTCCTCGAGGAGGAGTCGAAGGGGGCGGACACCTCCTGCGTCTATCGGGGCAACAAGTACAGGCTGAATCGGCGGCGACTCGACCGGCCGCGATCGGGGCGCGAGTCGGGTCTCGAAGAGGCGCTCGCGACCTCGAACAACCAGTGCTTCTCGCAGTGGGCCGTTCACACGCTCGGGGAGGAACGTCTGCGGTCGACCTTCGAGCGCTTCGGTTGGCTGGCACGGCCCGCGCCCGGACACGAAGCCGGACGAATCGAGCTCGTCGAGTCGCGCCTCGATCTCGGGCGACTCGGGAGCGGCCTCGACGGCCTGCGCGTGACACCGCTCCACGTCGCAGCCCTCACGACGATCCTGACGGATGGATCGCTGCGCGAGCCCTGGTGGGTCGATCGCGTGGTCGATCCCGCGGGCCGATCCGTGGCGTTGCCCGCGCGCGCCGAGCCGCGGACCGTTCTTTCCGAGGCGCGCGCGAAGGAACTGCGGGAGATGCTCGTCTCGACGACGACGCGCGGAACCGCGAAGAGCGCGTTTCGTACCCGGCGGGGGCGACCCGTGCTCGGCAAGGTCCGGGTCGCAGGCAAGACCGGCAACCTGACCGGCCGCGATCCCTACGGGCGCTACGAGTGGTTCGTCGGCCTGGCGCCCGCGGAGGATCCGAAGATCGGAGTCGTCGTGCTTCAGCTCCAGAGCAATCTGTGGTGGAAGAAGTCGAGCGAGCTCGCAGCGAACATCCTGCGCGAGGTCTTCTGTGACCGCAGGACCTGCGAGGCGAAGCATGCCGATCGCTTCACGGGCGACCTGGGGCCGGTCGCGGATCCCCGAAGGCTCTCGGAGCTGGACGTGCCCCTGCGGATCGCCGGCGTGCGAGACGAGACGATCGCCGAGCCCTAGCGCGGAACGCACCTGGGGTTCGCGCCGCGCGCGCGGCGATCGAGTCATCACCGCAAGGCCCGCTATACTCGTGCTTTGCGTTGGTTCGAACCGGACTCGCGCGCTTCGGGGGTGGGCGATGAACGAGTCCGATCGATCGAGACAGGCGTCCCCCGTTGTGACCGCTGCCGCCGGATTGACGGGCGTCTCCCCGTCCCCGAACGCTCCGGAATCGGTGCGCGGTATGGATCCCGCCGATCGCCCCGCCGCCTCGGGCCATCGCTTCGGTCCCGACCTGGCCTGCTCCGAGTGCGGGATCCAGTGGGACGCCCATCAGCGTGAGCCCGCGCCCTGCGGCAAGCAGGACGCCAGCGACGTCTTTCTTCGACGGCCAGCCGTAGAGGGCTAGCGCGTTCGCGCGCGCGATTCCGCTGCTGCGCGAACACTGCGTCCCACTTGCCGCGCGCATTCCGTTCAGCATGAGAGCGGGTGACGTGTTTCGTCATTGGGACTGCCCCACGCCGTCACTTTTCGGCTCCCTGGACACGATTCGGCACCGCCGTGATCTCGTGGCCAGAACGCCTCTCGAAAAAGTTCAGCTTCGAATCCGGACGGCCGATCGGTGATCTGCATGCGGACTTGCGGGTCGCATGGTGGAACCTCTCGGGTCTTCTTCGGAGCTGGCACACCGCTTGCTCTTGGGTAGGTCCGGCGGAACCAGCCCCCTCCTGGACGGGAACTCGGGGAGACCGCAGCCAAACCCTGCACGTCGCAGGGACTCGTTCACTCGAGTGACCTAACAGACCCAGTCAACTCTTTAGGAGAGACACCACAATGAGCAAGCTCATTCGCAAGTCCAAGAAGGGCTTCACCCTCATCGAGCTCATGATCGTGGTCGCCATCATCGGTATTCTCGCCGCGATCGCGATCCCGAACTTCCTTCGCTTCCAGCTCAAGTCCAAGAGCTCGGAAGGCAAGGTCAACATCGCGGCGATCCGCACCGCCGAGGAGTCCTACCTCGCGGAGTTCGGTGTCTACGTCGGCGCGACGGTGAACCCGGCGGCGGACGTCCCCGGCTCGCAGAAGGCTGGCTTCGACACGGGCGGCGGTTTCGACACCCTCGGCTGGAGCCCGGAAGGCAACGTCTTCTTCCAGTACGCGGTCAACGCCCCGTCCGGTGAGAACCACTACACGATCTCCGCGGCTGCGGACATCGATGCGGACGACACGGATCAGTTCTGGGGCTACGTCAAGCCCGACGGTGCTGATGCCACGGTCGCCGGCGTGCACGCTTCGTGCCTCGACTCCGGTGTCGGTGCCGGCCAGAACCAGCTGTCCACGGTTGGTCCCTGCGCCGCCACGTTCGGCCAGTCGGTCTTCTAGTCCGACTCGGTCCTACGACCGAAAAGAAGCGGGGTCGGGCTCACGCCCGGCCCCGCTTTTCTTTTTGGCGCTCGCTGCGGCCCCGAAGCCAGCACGGCCACAGCCCTGAGCGCAAGACGCGGCCAGAAAAGGCCGCCCCGAAGTCAGCTCGCACACAGCCCTGAGCGCAAGACGCGGCCAGAAAGGCCGCGTCGAGAGGCGCGTCGCGCCGACTAGGAAATAATGCGCCCGCCGCCGCCCGGCATGCCGCCCGGGCCGCCCATTCCGCCGGGACCCTGGCCGGGTACGACGATGCGGTTCGCCTCCTGGCGCTGCAGCTCGCGTGCTTCTTCCATGAGACGCTCGACGGCGTCCTGGACAGCCTGCGGGAACGCAGCGAAGGCTGCGGTCAGCGTGTCCGCTTCGATCGGGCAGTTGATCGGGAGCGGGCCGCGCGCAGACATCAGCGTGGTCTCGCCGATGAAGAGCGTCGGGCGCGAGGGGTCGTCGAGCCCCTCCGCGGTCACGGGGGTCAGGCGGCGGATCGAGGCCACCTTCAGATCGCTGAAGGTCTCCTCGCGGTAGAGGTTCTCGGTGTCGACCGCGATGTCGGCCAGCGGGTTGGATTCTTCGCTCACAGGGGTCTCCTCGGTGGACCCCATGTTCGCAAAAGACGGCGCGAAACGCCCGGCATCGGGCGGCTCCGCTCGATCCGCCTCAGTCCTTCGGGCGCGAGACGATCTCCGACGACCGTCCGATGTGCCTCAGTCCTTCGGACGCGAGACGATCTCCGACAGGATGGCGCCGAGGCCGGCCATCTCCCCGTCCTCGAGGGACTCCACGTCCGGGAGACAGGCGACCATCTTCTCGAGCTCCTCGGCCGCCGCGCCTCCGAGGTGGTCGAAGACGAGACCGAAGCCACCCGGCCCGTCGTCGCGCACCACCTCCGCGTCGACGACGAGGGGTTCCGCCGGACTCGGGCTGTGGAGGGCGAGGGTGAAGCGGTCGCCGACGTGGAGATCGGGGTGCCGTTCGATCCGCATGCCGCCGGCGGAGAGATCGCGGCCGATCAGGACGAAGGGTCCGTCGCCGCCTTCCGCGACGATGGAGGACACGAAATGCCCGCGAGCGTGCACTCGGCGATCGCGGGGGTCCTCGGCGGTCGGCGCCCGGGAGCCGGACCCGGCGCTGAGCTCCACCAGGGTCTCCGTGGTCGCCAGGACCGGCGGGTCGGTCTCGTCGTCGAGGGTCAGGTCGGGGAGCGACGGCAGCTGGGCGGCCGGAATCGGCGGCGCCCCGGCGACCGTCGCCGCGTCGAGGGACTGGGGACCGGACGCCCAGTGATTGATCAGCGCCGTGAGGCGCGTGCGGTCGTGCTCGGGCAGATCCGGATCGAAGAGGATCGCGAGCATCGAGCGATCGTCCCCCGATTCGCGGACGAGGCGCCGGACGCTGCCCCGGAGTGCCAGGGGCTCGCGGTCGCCCCAGATCTGGTCGTTCGCCGGGAGGGAGAACTCGATCGGGTCGCCGACCGTGAGGTTGGCGGTCGTCTGGAGCCGGCATCCGCGATTCGAGAGATCGACGAGCACCGTCTGGTCACCGCCCCGGTCGAGCTCGACCGGGGAGCCCACGGCGACGCGCGGATCCTCGCGGCGCTCGCTGCCCTTGTAGAGGGCGCGCGCGATCAGCAGGCGCCAGATCTCGGCATCGGCCGGAAGGCGGATCAAGAGATGGAGGCCACCCCGGCGGAGGCGTCGGCGCATCGCCGGCGAGTCCTCGGCGACGGCGATGATCCGGAGCGGTCGGCCCGGAGCGGCATCCGCCGGGCTGCCCCGCCGTACGCGCTCGACCCGCCGCGGCGTGACGATCAGCAGGTCCCGCGGCGGCGCGATCTCGTCGGGGATCTGTCCCCCGCGAAGCCGCGTGTATCGGAGGCCCTGGTCGTCCAGGACGCGGGCGACTTCGTCGAGCTCTCCGTCGTCGACGAGGAGGATGCCGGGAGGGGTGGAGGCGATGCTCATGGAATCTCCGCTGCTGCGCGCGGTTCTTCGGTGGGCGCAGCGCACGGCTAGGGAATCGTCAGATCGCCGACCCGTCTGAAGTCCGCGGTCCCGTGTCGCCCGGGACGTTCATGGCCGCGCGCTGCGCACTTCCTGCGCGAGGGCTGCGAGTGCGCTGCCGGCGGTCAAGAGGGCCACGCCGAAGACGGACGGGCCCTCGAAGATGGCCACATCCGGGAACGCGACGATCGCCAGCGCTGCGAGATTGCTCGCGCCATGGGCCGCGATCGCGAGGCCCAGGCCCCGGGCCTCACGGAGGGCCGCGAGCTGGAGTCCGAGCAGGAACGCGATCCCGGCCTGCGTAGGCGGTGCGTGCAGCGCGGCGAAGAGGAGCGCGCTGCCCAGGGCGGCCGCGGGGAAGCCGGCGCGGCTGCGGAGCCAGCCGAAGAGCGCTCCGCGGAAGGCGAGCTCCTCGACGGCGGCGAGCGCGAGGGTCCAGACCGCGAGGCCTGCGCCGATTCCGGCCGAGGCCCCACCCCCGCCCGAAGCCTCCGGGCCGGTGAGGAGTCGGGTCCACACGTGATTGGCGGCGACCAGGCCGACGACCTGCCAGAGACCGGTCGCGAGGGCGCTCGCGCGTGCACCGACGATCGGACGGGAAACGGTCACGATCTCGGAAGGGTACCGATCGCGCTGGGAGCAGGCGCGCCGCGGTCCGCCCCGCGCGGCGGCGGAGCGCGAGACGATGGAAGGGGCGAGGGGCCGGCTGCTACGCTTCGGGCGTGTCCCAATCCGAGCTCCGATCGTCGTTGTTGGTGGCGATGCCACAGCTCTCCGACCCCAATTTCCGGCGCGCGGTGGTACTGGTGGTCCATCACGACGCCGAGTCGACCTTCGGCCTCGTCCTCAACCGGGAGGTCGAGCTGACCGTGGACGAGCTCTGCGAGAGCCTCGAGTTTCCGTGGAACGGGGAGCGCGGCGCCGAGGTCGCGTGGGGCGGACCGGTCGAGTCGAATACCGGGTGGCTCCTCTTCCAGGACAGCCTCGACATGGAGGTCGAGGAGGAGCACGTGTCGCGGCTCGAAGGTTCGCTCTGCTTCGCTGGATCGATGGACGTGTTCCGTCAGCTCGCGGAGCGGCCGCCGGCGGATCTGCGGATCTTTCTCGGCTACGCCGGATGGGGCGAAGGACAGCTCGAGACGGAGCTCGCCCAGGGTGCCTGGGTGGTCGCGCCGCTCAGCTCGGACGTCGTGTTCGACGTGCCGAAGGAAGCGATGTGGGATCACGTGCTGCGCGCGATGGACATCGATCCCGCGACGCTGATCTCGACGGCGGGCGTGCACTAGTCATGCGGATCTCGCGCCGCGACAAGTCCTCTCCCTACGAGGTGCGCTGTCCGCGCTGCGACGTGAGCTTCCCGGTCGAGACGCGGACCTGCATCCACTGCGGCGGGCCGACGAGCGACCAGGGCGCCTTCCTCACGATGGAGGACCCCGCCGAGTTCGCGACGTCCGCGGCGCCCGGCGACTACACGATCTCGTCGAGTGCACCCGAGTCCAGGACGTCGAGCGCCGATACGCCCTTCGGCGTGTTCGACGAGGCCGGGATCTTCAAGGACGACTCCCGATCGGAGCCGGTGAACGATCGCGCCTACCAGGAGGAGGCGGAGGCGCCGGGCTTCGTGCAGATGCTCCTGCGCTCCGCGGGCAGCTTCATCTGGATCCTGCTGCTGATCGCGTTCTCCCTCTCGAGGAGCTGCGAGAACTGATGTCGGACGTCGCGAAGCCCTTCGGCGGCCGCCTCCACGGCGTGAGCCTCTCTCCCTACGTCCGGAAGGTACGCGCGATCCTGGCCGTCAAGGGAATCGACTACGAGCTGGTGAACGTGATGCCCGGGGCGATGTCGCCGGAGTTCCTTGCGCTCTCGCCGCTCTCGAAGGTGCCGGTCTGGGAAGAGGACGGATGGAGCGTCCCCGACTCCTCCGTGATCGCCGCCTATCTCGAGCGTCGCGTGCCGACGCCCCCGGTCCTCCCGGAGGATCCACGCCGCATGGCGCGGGATCTGTTCTGGGAGGAATACGCCGACACGCGGCTCGTCGAAGCGGGCGCGCCGATCTTCTTCCAGCGCGTCGTGCGGGCGAAGGTCTTCGGCGAGCAGCCCGACGAGGAGATCGTCCGTCGCCACGTGGAGGAGTTCCTGCCTCCCGTCTTCGACCAGCTCGAGGCGCTCTTCCTGCCGGACGTCGACCCGGATCGGCTCACCCTCGGCGCCCTCTCCGTCTGGGCACCGATGGTGAACCTCGAGCACGCGGGGGAGCCCTTCGACGCGAAACGCTGGCCGGGCCTGGGCGCATTCGCCGCGCGCATGAGTGCCGAGTCCGCGCTCGCCTCGCTGCTCGAAGAGGAACGATCGATGCTGAGCGGCGGCTGAGGCGCATTCGTATACTGCCCGTCCGCGCGGGTCGCGTCGCGGGCACCCCGGGCAACCGGGACACCAGACGAGTACAAGAGGGGAAGAACGATGAAGGTCGAAGCCGCCGTCGCCGTCGAGGCCGGCAAGCCGCTCGAGATCGACGAGATCGAGCTCGAGGGCCCGAAGCAGGGCGAGTGTCTGATCCGGCTGGAAGCGACGGGCGTCTGCCATACCGACGCGTTCACGCTCTCCGGGGACGACCCCGAAGGCCTCTTTCCGGCGATCCTCGGTCACGAGGGGGCCGGTGTCGTCGAGGAGGTGGGGCCCGGCGTGACGTCCCTCGAGGTCGGTGACCATGTGATCCCGCTCTACACTCCTGAGTGTCGTCAGTGCAAGTTCTGCCTCTCGGGCAAGACGAACCTCTGCGGCGCGATCCGCGAGACCCAGGGGCAGGGACTCATGCCCGACGGAACGAGTCGCATCACCTGGCGCGGCAAGAAGATCCATCACTACATGGGGACGTCGACCTTCGCTCGCGCGACGGTCGTGCCGGAGATCGCCCTCGCGAAGGTCCGCAAGGACGCGCCCCTCGACAAGGTCTGCCTGCTCGGCTGTGGCGTGACGACGGGGATCGGTGCGGTCCTGAACACGGCGAAGGTCGAGCCCGGCTCGACCGTCGCGATCATCGGCCTCGGCGGGATCGGCCTCGCCTGCGTGCAGGGCGCGGTCATGGCCGGTGCCGACCGGATCATCGGCATCGACACGAACCCGAAGAAGTTCGAGCTCGCGATGCAGTTCGGCGCGACCGAGTGCGTCAACCCGAAGGACGTGGGCGACGTCGAGGCGCACATCATCGACGCCACCGACGGCGGCGTCGACTACTCCTTCGAGTGCATCGGCAACGTCGAGACGATGGGTACGGCCCTCCGGATCTGCCACAAGGGCTGGGGCGAGAGCGTGATCATCGGCGTCGCCGGCGCGGGACAGGAGATCCACGCGCGCCCGTTCCTGCTGGTCACGGGTCGCGTCTGGCGCGGCACCGCCTTCGGCGGGACCAAGGGGCGCACGGAGGTGCCCGGCCTCGTCGATCGCTACATGAACGGACGGGTCAAGCTCGACGAGATGGTCAGCCGGACGATGCCGCTCGAGCAGATCAACGACGCGTTCGATGCGATGCACGACGGCGAAGTGATCCGAAGCGTCATCAAGTACTAGTCAGTCTCGGCTCGGCCTTCGGCCTCCCCTTCGACCGGGGGGTTCGGTCCGAGGCGGTCTGGGTGGGCGCTCGGCCTTCGGCCGATCGACCTGCCAACGTCGACACGGGCGCTCCCGAGAGGGGGTGCCCGTTCTTCGTTCGGGAACGCGGCCTTGCTCAGCTCGTTGCGAGGGCCGAGACGCCGCTCCAGACGAGACGGAGGGCGACGAGGGTGAGGGCGGCCTTGTAGAGCTGGGTGAAGCGCGCGTCGTCGAGGCGGTGGAGGACGCGGGTGCCGAGGGCGGTGCCGACGATCACGCTGAGGGCCATGCCCGCCATCAACGGGCCGTACTCGAGGAAGCCGAAGCCGGCGATCCCGAAGAGGATCATCTTGGCGACGTGGGTGCCCGCCTGGCAGGCGGCCTTGGTGCCGATCAGCTCGGTGCGGGTCAGGCCGATGCCGAGGAAGAAAGGCGCGATGAAGGGGCCGGTCGCGCCGAGGAGCGGACCGAGGGCGCCTGCGCCCGCGCCGACCAGCGCGAAGCGCGCGCGCTGGCCGACCCGCTCGGGATCGAGGCCGAGCAGCAGCCAGTCCTTCCGCCAGGTCGCGACGATCGTGAAGGCGCCGATCACGAGGCGGAGCACGTCGGCCGGTGCGATCTCGACCAGCGGCAGGGTGAGGGCGCCGGCGGGAAGGAGCAGGAGAAGGAAGGGAAAGAGGAGGTCGCGGCGGACGACCTTGCGGTGAATCACGGCGCGACTCGAGTTCGACGTCAGCTGGACGAGGGCGTGGACGGGGATGGCGACCGCCGGCTCCAGAAAGAGGAGCATGACCGCGAGCAGCATGATCCCGCCGGCCATGCCCAGGACGGCGGAGACGCCGGCAGTCAGGACACTGGCGACACAGAGGATCGCGAACGTCGTCGGCTCCATACGGCGTGGGTCTCCTCGTGCTCAGGGAATCGAACGGGGGCAGCTTGACAAGGACGGCGACATTGATCAAGTTGACGGACACAATCAATGATGAGGAACATGCGCGACGCGATCGGCGTCGATGGATTTCTCATCGTGCGCCGAGATCGACCCATGGAAGAATCCGAAGCCTTTCCGAGCGGCCAGCCCAACGTCGCCGGCCACTTTCCGCGTGAGAGCGAGAGCGAGTTCCTGAGCGCCCGGGAGGCCGCAGCGATGCTCGGGGTCAAGCTCCCGACCGTCTACGCCTATACGAGCCGCGGATTGATCCAGAGTGTCCCCGGCGGAAAGGGGCGCTCGCGGCGCTATCGGCGTCGGGACCTCGAGCGGCTCTGCGCTCGCCGTGATGCCCGGGCCGGGCACGGTCCCGTCGCGGCCGCGGCGCTCCGGCAGGGCGAGCCGGTCATGGACAGCTCGATCACGCTGATCTCGGTCGAGCGCGGGCCCATCTACCGGGGTCGCTCGGCGATCGACCTCGCGAGCGAGGGACGGAGCTTCGAATGGGTCGCCGAGGGGCTCTGGTCCGGGGATTGGAGCGACCGCGAGCTGCCGGAGAGCTGGCAGCCGGCGGGCCTCGGCATCGATCTCGAAGGGCTGATCCGGGTCCTTCCGCCCAAGGCCGGTCCCCTGCCCGTACTGAGCTTCGTGATCCCTCTTCTCGCGTCCCATGATCCCGGGCGCTTCAGCTGGCACCCGGAGGCCGTCCTCGCCCGCGCCCGATTCCTGCTCCGTCGTTCGGCGGCGCTCCTCGCTCTCGGCCAGGAGGGCGCGGATCCGCGGCCCGCGGTCGAGGCCGCCCTCGCGGCGCCGACGATCGCCGCGGCCGTCGGCGCAGCCTTCTCGCTGGCGCTGCGCCCGGAAGAGATCGACGTGCTCGACCAGTCCCTCGTGCTGGCCGCCGATCACGAGCTGAACGCCTCGACCTTCGCGGCGCGCGTCGCCGCCTCGACCGGGGCCGACATCTACGGCTGCATCTCGGCCGCCCTCGCGGCGCTGTCCGGCCCGCGCCACGGAGGGGCGGCGGATCGCGTCGACGCGTTGCTGCTCGAGGCGGGGCCGGCGGAACGGGTCGAAGACGTCGTTCACGACCGGCAGCGCCGGGGCGAGGTGATCGAGGGCTTCGCGCACCCGATCTACGCGCCTCGCGCCGATCCGCGCGGTACGCGATTGCTCGAACTCGCCCGTGGTCTGCGCGGCAACGCCGAGGAGGTCCAGTCGGTGATCGCACTCGTGGACGCGATGCAGCAGGGGGGATTCGGCGGGCCGTCGATCGACGTCGGGCTCGTCGCGGTCGCGCGCGCGCTCGGGCTGCCCGCCGGGACGGCCACGGCGCTCTTCGCGCTCGGTCGGACCGTCGGCTGGGTCGCGCACGCCCTCGAACAGTACGACGCCGGCTTCCTCGTGCGCCCGCGCGCGCGATATCGACAGGACCCCGCAGCGACCGGATAGGAAGCCCGGTAGTCTCCCGCTTCGCGCGCGCCCTCGCCTGCTCCTCCTCGTCGGATGGCGGCCCGCGACCGAGACGCCCCCGTGCCCCCCGGCTCGAGAGGACCGAGTGAGCGATCCCGATAGCGATGACCGCGCGATGGCCGAGGATCCGGTCGAGGAACCGACCGCGCCGGCGTTCTGGTCGACGCCCCGGGCCTGGCTGCTGATCGTGGCGGGTGGGCTGATCGCATGGATCTATCAGCCCCTCTTCTTCCCGCAGAGCGATACGACCCTCGCGCTCCAGAGCGAGGAATTCTTCTTCGAAGCGAACGAGGCCGCCGGCGCGCCCGTCCTGATCCTGACGGCCTGGCTCGTCTATCGCCGCAGCCACCGCCTCGACGTCTTCCGCGCCGGCGGCGCACTCCTGCCCGGTGCCGGCCTCTTCGCGGTCTGCGTGGGGCTCTATGCCTGGGGCCACTACACGGGCGCGTCGGATCTCCAGCTCTCGAGCGTGATCCCGTTCCTCTTCGGTGGCGTCGTCGCGCTCGGCGGCGCCGCAGCGGCGCGTGCGTTCTGGGTCCCGATCGTCTTTCTCGGGTTCGCGCTGCCGATCCCGCCCGTGTTGCTCTCGGCGACGATCTTTCCCGTGCAGCTGATGACGGCGGAATACGCCGGCACGATCCTGAATCTGATCGGCGTGAAGTCCCTCGTTTCGGGCGACATGATCTTCCGTCCCGAGAACCGCTTCATCGTGATCGAGACCTGCAGCGGCGTGCGAACCGTCGTGACCCTCACGATGTTGACGGTGCTGTTGATCGACCTCTTCGAGCGGCGCGGCCGACATGCGGTGATCCTGCTCTTGCTCGTGCCCTTCGTGGCATTCGTGACGAACGGCTTCCGCGTCGTCTCCCTCGTGCTGAACCCGCATTCGTCGGTCGCGTCGATCCACAACCTCCAGGGCATCCTGATGCTCCTGGTCGGACTCACCGGGATCTACCTGCTCGACCTCGCGCTCGAGAAGGCGCTCGGGAGTGGAGAGCCCGGGACGGACCCGATCGCCTACGGGCGCGTCCGCGAGTCGGCGTCCGTCCAGAACGGGCTCGCCGGGCCCGCGCTCGCCGTCGTCGTGGCCGGACTGATGCTGGTGATCCCGAGCGTGATCGTGCCCTACGCGCCGGCCTCGGGTCTCGCGGAGATGCCCTCCGCGTTGATCGATCGTGCCTTTCCGGATGCGCCGTGCAAGGAGATTCCGCCGGACTACGAGTTCCGCGGGAGCATCCGCTACCTCGCCCACCACGACCGGGAGCTCCTCCGATTCGAAGGCGGCCCCCTCAAGGTCTTCCTCGGCGTGGCCAACGAGCCGCTCCGCTCGCACACCGTCCTCAGCCCTCGGCTCGCCTGGCCGCAGTCGGGCTGGGTCCCGATCCAGGACGAGGAGGTCGACCTCGACGAGGACGCTCGGGGCGTGCGGCGGGTCCTGCTCGAGCGGAGCGGTCGCCGCGAGCTCTCCTATTCCTGGTACGTCCGAGCCGGCAGCTTCGCGGGAGAGTGGTTCCGTCAGGCCCTCGCCCTCGATCGATCCCCGCTCGAGCGGGAGGCGCACATGCTCGCGGTCCGGATCACGGTGCCGATTGCGCGGGGCGACACCCGGATCGAGGAGGCGGAGGAGCGGGTTCGGCGCGCCTGGCGCCGACTGGCGCCGCAGCTCGAAGGCTACGCGCCCCTCCGCGTGGGCGATCGAGGGTAATTCCTTTCCCTCGATGGGAAGAATTGTCTCTACTGCGTACTCGTTCGCAAATCGAAGCGCTTTGAAATCAGCCGCTTACGTGTCGACCCGCGCTGGCATGTCGCTTGCTGTGCATAAGGGAGGAGCCTCCCGGGTGGGTGGCTCCCATCGATGGAGAGGTCCAGGAAGTTCATCAAACGAGGTTTGAATCCAGACTCGAGGTCACCCAATCGTCGCCGAATGCTCACTCGGCAGCGTGTATTTCCCTGGGGGAATCGAGTAGGGTTTGGACACAGGGAAGATTCCCCTCAGATGGTGAGAATAATTCCTTGACCTTTCTCGCTCACGATGGCCAAATGGCTTTCACTGGCTCGTACTCTCAAAGGAGAACCCAACCCATGAAGCTCAAGCTCATCATGCTTGCAAGCGTTTTTGCTTTCGGATTCGCGTTCACGGCGAACGCTGGCTCCGTCGTCGACACCGACTCGGACCTCGTTCCGGACGCGTACGACAACTGCACCACGGTCGACAACGGCCCGGGCGAGGCCTCGAACCAGGTCGATTCCGACCAGGACGGCTACGGCAACGCCTGCGACACGGACTACACCGGGGACAACCAGACGACGACGGCCGACTTCGGCGTCTTCTTCCCGGCGTTCACGGGTGCCACCCCGGACCTGCAAACCGATCACAACGGCGACGGTGACACGACGACGGCCGACTTCGGTCCGTTCTTCGCGGACTTCTCGTCCAGCCCGCCGAACCCGCCCGGCCCCTCGGGCCTGGCCTGCGCTGGGACGCCTCCCTGCCTGCCCTGATCGGCTGATCTTCTGGATCGATCGCCCGGGAAGGGTCTCGGGCGGTCGATCCTGATGGAGGGTGCCGTCGTCGACAAAGTGACAATTTCTGCCTCGGAACTTGCCACATTCCCGTCCACGACGTCACTCATGAAACAGAGCCCCAAAACCTCGTCCACGCGGATGCTGAAAGCTCTGGTTCCTATTTTTCAAGGAGAATAATGATGCGGCTGTTTTCTTCCATTCTCGCGGGCCTCGCGACGTTCGCGATCGCGACGACGGCCTCCGCGGGCCTCAACATCGACGTGCAGGCGGACCGTGACCCGTTGGGGCTGCTTCCCGATAGCGGTCAGCTGACGCTCACGATCACGCTCGACGTCGACACCCTCGGCGAAGCGCAGGGTCTCACCCTCCGCGCTGCTGGCCTCGGCAACGGTCTGACCTTCGCCTCCGCCACGCTCGCGAACCAGGGCGTCTTCGGCGCCGCGGCGGGTGGCTCGGCCTTCGGTACCCTCACGGAGATCGCCCCCGGCTTCTTCGCCTACTCGGGCGGGATCGACAGCATCCTCGCGGGCGCGGTCGACAACGGCGACAACGTCGTCCTCTTCGACGGCGTCTCGACGGGAACCACGACCGGTGCCGGTCCGGAGGTCTTCACGCTGACCCTGGACGTCGGTACGACCGGCTCGGGTGTGCTCGAGATCGGTGCGATCGAGTCCTTCGGCGACGCGTTCGTGAGCAACGTCGACGGTACGTCCTTTCCGACGACGACGGTTGCCTACAACATCGTCCCGGAGCCCGGCACGGCGCTCCTGATGGGCCTCGGCCTCGCGGGCCTCGCTGCGGCGGGCCGACGCGAGTAGCGTCCATCGCGACTCCGTCGCGAACAAGGAACTTCGAGCGCGATCGCTGATCGCTCCCGAATCCGACTGAGAGCGCCCTGGATCCTCGAGATCCAGGGCGCTCTTCGTTGTGCGGCGCCGCGCTGGGGCGGGGGCCGCACCGCCTGGTCCGAAGCGCCGCGAGACGAATGGCAGCCTCGAGTCGAGGTGCCTGCCGCGCAATGGATCCGTCGCGCATCGAGGGAGAGCGGCTCGCGGGATGGAGAGGACCCGAACCCGCCCCCGTGAGCGAGTCGCGAGAAGCCGCCGTGGCAGGGAGCCGCTGCGCCCCGCGAGTTCTCTCGATTGGCCCTGCGCGCGCTGCCCCAGGGAGACCGTCGCCGCGACCGAGCCGAGCCAGTCGCCGGGTGTAGGAAGGTCCGATCTGCCCCGCGACCCGCTGCCCCCACCGTCGCGCCCGATCCTTTGGTCCGGACCGCACCGAAGAAGGCGCCCGGCCTACGTGAGCCCCGGCGCCCCACCCGCCCGCCCTCCGAGACCCACTCGGGAACGAGTCTCGAAGCGACCACGAACGGAGAGTCGACTCCAGTCGACAACGGTCCGGAGCGGTTCGCGACGGCCTCGGACTCGGCGGTCGGGTCGCCCGGGAAGCGGGAGACCCCACTCTCGCCGGCGAGCTCGACTCAGCCTGGAGGGCGCTCCCAGGCGCTACCTCGATGGGCCCGCGAGCGCGACTGCACGTCGCGGACCCTTCGTCGGCGTCACGTCACACACGCCCCGCCGCCGCTGGCCGAGGGGAACCGCGAGCGCTCAGGCGTCGCCGCGTGACTTCCGTGCCCTCTGCGATCCGCTTTCGAGCTTCCCTCTGCCCCTCTAGCCCGTGCACGAAAAACGGCCGGGAGCACTAGGCTCCCGGCCGTTGTCGAGCGAACGGTCCCAGCCCTGCGCGCACGCAGGGCCGGTCCTGTCAGGCTTCGATCAGTCGTTTCGCCGGCGGCGAATCCCGACGACCCCCATGACCGATCCGAGCGCCGCCAGGCTGGCCGCGGCCGAGCCGGGTTCGGGCACGGTCACCGAGAGCAGCGTCGTCGGGAAGGTCGTGCCGTTGACGCGGCTCACGAACGCGTCGCCGAAGGACTCCACGGCCCCGATCTCGAGCTCCATGGTGCCCTCCTGCAGGGCGTCGAAGGTAATCGTGAAGACGTCGGGGCCGGCACCGTTGGGCGTACCCGTCGAGACGCCGTCGAAGAGGACGACGTTGGTCCCGTTGTCGACGGCATCCGCGAGGATGCTGTCGATCCCGTCCGAGTAGGCGAAGAAGCCCGGGGCGATCTCCTCGAGGGTGCCGAAGATCGAGCCGCCATCAGCGGCGCCGAAGACGCCAGCATTCGCGAACGTCGCGGAGTCGAACGCGATCACGGTGTCATCGATCTCGGCGACGCGCAGCGTGAGGCCCTGCGCTTCCGGGGCCGGCGTCGTCAACGTGATCTCGATCGTGAAGGGCTGCCCGACCGGGAGCGCGTCGAGATCGCTCGTAGAGCTGGTCTGGATGTTGAGCTGGGCTACGGCCGGGATCGCGAACGCGGCCGTCATCAGCGCAGCGAAGAACGAAGTCGTTAGGCGCATTGTTCCTGTGTTCCTCTCGAACGGTATCAGGCTGCTCGTCGCCGGGCTCGAAACGATTCATCCCGGTTCGAACGAAGGGCAGCCACCGAATAACAGTTGGAAAGTAGATAAGGTGAAGCGAGTCGAAGCCGACTCCCTAGCTGCAGTCGAGCAGCACTCCGTAGTCTTGCGTCGTCACGCGTCCGTCGCCGTTGAGATCGGCCGCCGGGACGTAGCCCGCATCACCCTCGTAGGTGCCGAGCGCATCACGCAGCACGATCACGTCGCTCTCGTCGGTCACTCCGTCGCCGTTGATGTCGGTTACGGGGCAGGCGTCCTGGGCGAACGCAGCGGGCGCCAGAAAGAGCGTGACAGCCGCAACGAAGAAACGCCCCCAGGTCTTTTGCATCGAACTACTCCTCTCATCCTCTCTTGAGCGGGACCGGTCGATCCCAAGCGGCAATGATAGCGACAACGCTCCCCGGCACCATCGAGGCGGTTCGTATCTCGCCTCGATCGCGCGCGTGTTCGCCCGGATCGCCACGAAACCAAGACGCTTCCGCTTTCGTTTCTGACGCCGCGTAGGCATGATGGTCAATGCCTACGTCCTGCCCCCGCTTCCCCCTCCGGCTAGATTCATCCCGGGCAGGAAGCGGCTTTTCGAGGAGAGCATCCCGTGCATCGTCTGGCCTCGGCGCGAACCCTCCGTGCACCGACTCCGATTCGACGGGTGGTCGCCACCCTCGTGATCGCGATCGTCGGCGCGATGACGGGGTTCGCTCGAGCCGATCAGGAGCGCGTCGAGGGCTTCGCTGCGCAGCACGGCGCGCACTCCGATTCGCGCGCCCACGCGCGCTCCTCCGCCTCCAGACCGCACCTGGTCGTCAAGTACCGGGGCGCCGGTCCGCACGCGCTCAACGACTGCGCCGAACGCCTCAGTCGTCGCGGACAGCGGTTCGCCCCCTTCGCCGCCGACGGTGGGGCCGACCTCGACCGCTTCCAGCGGCGCTTCGGGGTCCTGCCCCATCGTGCGCTGTTCCGACGCACGACCGGCGCGGGCTTCGCCGCGGAGTCTCGGGCGTTGCGGCGTCGGTTGCGGCGGGCTCGTGAGAATAGAGGCCAAAACGCTACGAATCGCGCGATGGCCGGGCTCCCGGAGCTCGGACACGTGTATCGGGTCGAAACACCCACAGAAACGGATCCGGAGGAGGTCCTCGACCAGCTGCGCGCACTCCCCCAGGTCGAGTGGGCGCAGCTCGACTACGAGATCCAGCCCGAGCAGCTCGCTCCGTTCTTCGATGATCCCTTCCTGGCGACCGCTGGGAGCTGGGGCCAGCCCTATGCGGACCTGTGGGGACTCGAGCAGATCGGGGCGCCGAGCGTGTGGGCCGACGGGCTGGGCGAAGGCCGGATCGTCGCCGTCGTCGACACGGGAATCGACACGACCCATCCCGACCTCGCCGACAACATCTGGGTCAACCCCGGAGAGGATCTCGATGGAGACGGCGTCGCCGAGCCGAGCGACCGCAACGGCATCGACGACGACGGGAACGGGTTCGTGGACGACCTCGTCGGGTTCGATTTCGGCGATTCGTTCGATGCCAACCAGGACGGTGACTACGACGATCCGGGGGACGTCTCCGATCCGGATCCCTTCGATGAGCGTGGCCACGGGACCCACGTCGCGGGCACGATCGCCGCGGTCGCCGACAACGGGCTGGGGATCGTCGGCGTCGCTCCGGGCGTCCGGGTCATGGCCGTCAAGGGCTTCCCCCGCGAAGGATCCGGCGTCGATTCCGTCTTGTGGCGCGCCGTCCTGTACGCGGCCGAGAACGGCGCTCACGTGATCAACAACAGCTGGTCCTGCGGCGATCCGTGCCCATCGAACCCGCTCGCGACCGACATCCTCGAGCACGTCGAGGCGCTCGGCGCCGTCGTCGTGACCAGCGCGGGCAATGCGTCGTCGGATGTCTCGCTGCGAAGCCCCGAGAACACGGACGCGGTCCTGACCGTCGGCGCCCTCGGCTTCGACGATCGTCTTCCGAGCTTCACGAATCGCGGCTGGGGGATCGATCTCGTCGCGCCCGGTGGAGGCCCCTCGGTCGAGCCGGGGGTTCAGGTCGCGCGCCGCAACATCCTGTCGCTGCTCACGAGCGCGCCGCTCGAGAGCGAAGCCCCCTTCGTCGTCGGAGAGTTCTATCGACGGCTTGCGGGGACGTCGATGTCGGCACCGCACGTCGCTGGCGCGGTCGCTCTCGCGAGTGCGCGCCGGCCGGACCTCGCGCCGGCCGCGCTCCGTGACTGGCTGCGCCTCGGCGTTCGTGATCTCGGCCCCCCGGGCTACGACTGGCTCAACGGCGCCGGCGCGCTGCATCTTCCGACGCTGCTCGAGAGCGCGCCGCCCGAGGTCGACCTCGCGCTCGAGGCGCCGGCTTCCGGGAGCCTCGTCGATCCGGCCGATGGTGCGGTTCGTTTCGAGGTCGTCGCGACGGGTCCGGACGTCGCGGGCCTCGAGCTCTCCATCGCCGAGGGCCTCGTGGGCCGCGAGTTCGTCCCGCTCGAGAGCCTGCCGGGCGTCGAGCGCGTTGCGCCCTCGGTTCGCGGGGCCGCCGAGTTCGCCGCCGACTGGGACGCGCGGTCCGCCGCGTCCGGGCCCCGCACGCTCCGTGTCCGGGTCCTTCTCCGGGACGGGCGAGAGATCCTTCGCTTTCGAGTCTTCGGACTCGATCGTGTCCGGCCGGCTGCGTACACCCGGGGAGACCTCGGCGTCGCGGCGCCCTCGACCGACGGGCGTCGCGTCGCGTGGTTGATGGAGCACCGCGGAGAAGACGAACGATTCGGTGTCTCGGTCGATCGCGTTCGAACGGCCACCGCGAAACGTCCCTTCGCCTCCTCGCGGGCCGAGAACGTCGCGAACGGTCGGCGGGACCGATCCCGATCGGCGCAGGAGGGCCCGGTCACCGCGCCGCCGACGGCCGTCGACGGGCGTCCCATCCACGTCGACATCGACGGCCGAGTGATGGCCTGGCGATCGAGGGAAGAGACCCGGTTCTCGATCGGATGGTGCTTCCTCGAACCCGATGGCCGCTCCTGGAAGGAACGCTCCGTATCCCGTTCGACGACGGACGAATGTGTTCCGCGCGCACTGGACGCGGCCGCTGAGAGTCTCTCGCGACCCTGGGTCGGGCGCGGGTGGATCGTGTGGCAAGAGGGCCTGGGGGCGGGCGGACCGATCGAGGGATGTCGCCCGAACCGCGGGCGGCGAGGGTGTGCTCCGATTCCCCTCGTCGAGTTCGCCGAAGGCGATCCGCTCTGGCGCCTTCAGTCCTTCGACGGGCGGACGTTGCTGCTCGAGGGGAGCGGCGTGCTGGCCCGGTGCCGGTTGTCCCGCGACGGTCGGCCCTGCACGCCCGAGCCGATCTCCCTCGGCCCGGGCCGCGTCGATCCGGACGGCCCGATCCACTCGGGTGACCTCGTGGTCTTCGGTGTTGCGGACATCGAGCTCCGGCCGCCCGACGGTTGCGTGTTCGGAGACCTGCTGCCCGAATGCCGGCCTGCACTCCAGGTCGTCACCCGACTCCACGCATGCGAGCTGGAGGAGTCGGAGGACGACTCGGGTCCGCGATGCGATGCGCGAGCGATCTCGTCGTCGCTCCGTGTGGACCAGCTGACGGGCCCGCAGGTTTCGGGGCGCCGCGTCGTCTGGTCGATCGGGAGCGCGATCGAGGCGCCCTCGATCACGTTCTGCGAGTTCGATTCGCGCACCGGGTCGTGTCCTCTGCAAAGAGTCACGGGAACGCTCGCCTCACAGGCCCAGCCCGACGTCGCAGGGCGAACGCTGGTGTGGCGTGGCGCTCGGGAAGCGGGCGAGTCGATCTGGTCGCTCTCGCTGCCGGATCTGAGCGTGCCGACGCGTCCGGTTCCGGTTCGCGGGCGCGTCTTCGTCGTTCCCCTCTACGCACGCGCCGGAGATGCGGGAGACTTGTCCTACGAGGTGTCGGTCTCCGGAGCGGATCCATCCCCGGGCCTCGTCTCGAAGATGGAGATCCTCGACTTCGGACGGCCCGGCGGCCGTATCTGGCTCGTCGGTCACGCCTCCGGGTCGGACTCGGGGAGGGAGCGAGTCGAGGTCGTCGCCCGGGATCGCTGGGGACTCGAGAGCCGCGGCGCGATCGACCTGGAGATTCGTCCGTGGAATCTCGCCGAGAAGGATTCCTCCGACTCGCCCTAGCGTCGGGGTTGGAATCCCGGCGCTCTCACTTCTCTCGCGTTCGCGATCACTTCGTGCGAAGGCGATTTGGTGCACGCCGGATCGGTCAGGCGAGCATCCCCCAGGAGCCGGAAGGCCTGACATCGGCAGCCACCGAAGTCGACCTCGCGGTCCTCGCAGCTCCGGCAGGGCTCGGGCATCCAGTCCGTGCCTCGGTACGCGTTCATGCCGGGGCTGTCTCGCCAGCAGGCCTCCACGGAATGATCCTGAACACGCCAGAACTCGAGCTCGGGGATCTCGCCCGCCTCGTGGCAGGGAAGGACCCGCCCGGTCGGATCGATCACCATCGCGAGGCGGCCCCATCCCCCCATGCAGGGCTTCGGTCGATCCGAGAAGTAGTCGGGGAGGACGAAGAGCATGTTCAGCCCCGACCCGGCGAGCCGCGTCTGCTCGGCCTTCACGACGCGGCTCGCCTCGGCGAGCTGCTCTGCGGTCGGAATCAGCGCTGAACGATTCAGCAGCGCCCAACCGTGGTACTGGGTGTTCGCGAGCTCCAGGCGATCCGCGCCGAGTCGCTCGGCGAGGGCGATGACCTCGCCGATCGCGTCCAGGTTCTCGCGGTGGAGCACGCAGTTGATCGTCAGCGCGAGGTCGAGCGCCTTCGTCCGCTCGCAGAGCGCGAGCTTCGCGTCGAAGCTGCGCGTTCCGGCGATCCGGTCGGAGCCCTCCGCGGTCGCGTCCTGAATCGAGACCTGCACGCTTCGCAGGCCGACGTCCGCGAGCTCCGAGAGGCCGTCGGGCGTGAGCGGGAGGCCCGCCGTGACGAGATGCGGGTAGAGGTCGGCGGCGACGGCGCGCTCCACGATCTCGGGCAGGTCCTTGCGAGTGCTCGGCTCGCCGCCGGTCAGACCGACGTGGACGACGCCCAGCGCGGCGGCTTCCCGGAAGACGCGTCCCCAGTCCTCGGCCGAGAGCCCCTCGCGCCGCTCCCGGAACGCCAGGGGATTCGAGCAATACGGGCATTGGAGCGGACAGCGATACGTCAGCTCCGCGATCAGGTTGAGCGGCGCGATCCCCTCGGTCATCCCGACTCTCCGTCGGCGTCGATCGAAGTGATCCCGCCCATCGTGATCATCTCGTCCAGGAATCGCTCGACTTCGTCCGCGAGGCCCTCCGTCCCCGGGTATCGGTCGGCGAGGATCGACGTGATCTCGTCGCGGCTCCGCGTTCCGTCGACGAGCTCGAGGATCTCGCCTCCGCTGCCTTCGAGCCGGATCGCGCGCTCGGGAAGCACGAGGACGTGCCCCTGCGCGCGGACCTTGAGCGCGGCGTGCCGCGAGAGGGCGTAGCGAGCGGCGGCCATGCTCAGATCTCGACCTCGAGTCCGTCGAGTCCGACCTCCACGCCGGCCTCCGAGACGCGCTTCGCCTCCTTCGCACCGAGCCCCGCGAGAGGATTGCTGGCGGCGACGTGGACGTAGATCGAGCGCCCGTTCATGCCCGCGAGCACCGCGAGGGAACCGCCGGCGCCGTCGATCGGGACGTGGCCGAGCTCATCGGGTGTCCGCGCACCCGGCCGTAGACGCCGCGCCTCCTCCGCCGCATAACACGTGCCGTCGACGAAACGCACGTCCGCTTCGCGGAGCTCCGCGAGGGTGGCGGTGTCGAGTCGCTCGATTCGCGGCGCCCAGACCAGGCGTCGCCCGCTCCGTCGGTCGGTGATCCGGACGCCGCAACGTGCGCGCCCGACGCTCGTCGAGCGATCCCGCAGATGATCCGGGATCGGCCCGGGCAGGGGGAAGAGCCGCGCCTCGAGGATCTCGTCGCGGTCGAGGGGGAAAGGTCGATCCCAGCCCAGTCCGGTCCAGAGCGGCTCGAGGGTCACGAAGGCGGCATCGTGATCGAGCAGCTCGCGACGAAGATCGGCGGGCGAGGCGATGCGGATCGCGAGACCGCTGCGGAGCGCGAGCGCACCGGCGCTCCCGTCGAGATCACCCGAAGTGAGCACGAGGGAGTCGATCGGAACCGCGCGGCTTCCCTCCGGCGGCGCGAAGAGGGGCTCGTTCGCGAGGCTCGCCGCGAGATGGAAGGGTGCTTCGAGGATCGAGAAGCGAACGCCGTCGGCGCTGACGGCGAGGCAGGCGCCTGCGCGGCGCGGATGGTCCGGGTCGCGTGTCCGCGCCTTCCGGGCGATCTCGGAGCCGTCGTTCCAGGTCGGGACGCCGGTCGCGACACCGGAGCCGAGCAGCCGCGCCTTCATCACGACGTCCCGCCCTCGGGTCGCCGCCTCATTCCGCGGACTCCGCGTCGATCACGTGGTGGGCGACGTCGCTCGAGAAGCCGCGGCGGGCGAGGAAGCCGAGATGGCGCTGGCGCTTGGCGATCCGCTCGTCCGGGTCGGGGCAGAAGGGGCCGAGGCGCTTCTTGCGCGCGATCCGGAAGGCGGCTTCGACCTCGTCCGCGTGGGCGAAGCCGCCGCCGTCGTCGTCTCGCGCGCCGGTCGCCTCCTCCGTTCGTTCGCGCTCGATCTCGCGAAGGGTCGAGGGTTCGATCCCCTTCGCGAAGAGCTGCTGCTCGATCTGGGCGCGCGAGCGACCCGCGGCCCGGCCGCGCTCGAAGAGGTGTGTCGCGAGTCGGCGATCGTCGACGTAGCCACGATCGATCAGTCGATCGACGATCCCGGGGATCGACGCCCGGACGGCCTCGCCCTGCTCGTCGGTCCGCGCGCAACGCTCGTCGAGCTTCCTTTCGAGGGTCTCGATCAGTCGTCGCCGCGATTGGTCCGAGCGCGCGAGGGAACGGACCGCCTCGTCCTCGAGCCAGGTCTCGTCGAGGGGCAGGGCGTCCCGACGTTTCCGTCGGCGCGGCGCCTCGTCCGGTGCGCCGGAGTCGGCTGCGACTGACGTGGGGCGATGCGGTTCCATGCCCTCCACGCTACCAAATCGGCGAAACGCCCTCGCGGGCCGGTCTCCGACCCTTCCCCGCGGAATCCATCTGACGATGCCCGAGCTTCCCGAAGTCGAAACGACCCGCCGCCGGATCGCGCCGCTCCTCGTGGGCCGGCGCATCGCGCACCTCGTCACGACGCCGCCCAGCTACTTCTTCATCACGCCGCCCGAAGAACTGCGCACACGCCTCGAAGGGCGCCCCGTCGAATCGCTCGATCGGGTGGGCAAGTACCTCGTGATGGGCCTCGATCACGGGGACCGCGTCCTGCTCCACCTGGGCATGACCGGTCAGCTCTTCTCCAGCAAGGCGACGAGCGTGCGGCTCCTCTCCGCCACGGCGCGCGCGTCCCTCGCCCCCGACGAGCAGCGGGCCTTCGAGCCCGACGAGCACACCCATCTCCGGTTTCAGATGGAGGGGCCGGGACCGGAGATCTACTTCCGGGACGTGCGCAAGTTCGGCAAGGTGCAGTGGCTTCCGGCGGGGGTGTCGAACGAACGCCTGGATCGCCTCGGGACCGATGCCCTGGAGGTGACCGGCGAGGAGCTCTTCCGGGCGAACCGGGGACGGCGGGTCGCGATCAAGGCGATGCTGCTCGACCAGTCGGTGGCCGCCGGGGTCGGGAACATCTATGCCGATGAGGCGCTCTTCCTGGCCGGCGTCCGTCCTGGGCGGGCAGCGAAGCGCGTGACGCGTCGCGAATGCGAAGCGATCGCCGACGGGCTCCATCGCGTGTTGCGCCGCTCGATCGAGACCGGCGGCTCGAGTATCAGCGACTACGTGGCACCGGACGGCAGCGACGGCGGCTACCAGGACGAGCGCCGCGTCTACGGACGCAAGGACGAGCCGTGCCTGACCTGCCGCGAACCGATCAAGCGTCGGCTGATCGCCCAGCGTTCCAGTCACTATTGTCCAGCGTGCCAGCGATAGCTGGCACTTCGCCGCAGGCGCTTGCTCGCGATGCCAGCGGTCGCTGGCACTGCTGGGCCGCAGGCGCTCGTCCAGCGGGCGCTCACGCGCAGCGCCGGCGCTAAGCTCGCCGCATGTTGAGTCTGGTGGAGCTCGAGCGGGTCGCGACCGCGCTCACGGCGGAGTTCGTCGGCGGGCGGGTGGAGCGCTGGGTCGAGCCGGACCGGGGACGGCTCGCCTTCACGATCTATCGGCGCGACGAAGCGGGGAAGCGGAAGTCGACCCTCGGGATCGACGCGCGTCCCGAGCTCGCACGGGTCGGTCTCCTCGGCCGGATGCCTGCGGCACCGGACAGCCTGCCGGCCTTCAGTGCCTACCTGCGCGCCCATCTCGGCCGCGCCCGCCTCGAACGGGCGACGCTCCGCGGAGACGATCGGCAGCTCGCGCTCCGCTTCTCGGCTCGGGACGGGGAATACACGCTGCTCTTCTCGATCTTCGGCCGGCGGAGCAATCTCTACCTCCTCGACGCCGACGAGAGGATCGTCCAGGCGCTGCGCCCTGTGGCGGACACGCGGTCCGAGCTCGCCCTCGGCGATCGCTGGGCGGATCCGGGTTCGGGGAGTCCGCAACGGGGTGAAGATCGGTTCGCCGACCAGGATGGACTCGACCTGCTCGAGGCGGTCGAGGCGTGTTATGCGGAACGGATCGGCGAGCGGACCGCGGACGAGGGGCGCCGTCGTCTCGCCAGCGCGCTCAAGAAGGCGCGCAAGACGGCCGAGCGGCGCCTCGAGCGGATCGAGGCGGAGCTCGCCGAGGCGGATCAGGCGACGACGCTCCAGGAACACGGGGAGCTCCTCAAGGCGAACCTCGGCCGGATCGACCCGGGCGCCTCGGAGATCACGGTCGATGATTTCACGACGGGTGAGCCGGTCACGATCGCCCTCGATCCGAAGAAATCGCCCAAGGAGAATCTCGACGCGATCTTCAAGCGCTACCAGAAGCTCCTGCGTCGTCTGACCAAAGCCGGCGGGCAGGTCGACGGGGCACAGCAGGCGATCGACGCGATCGTGGCGCTCGAAGGCGAGCTCGAGACGACCGACTCGCTCGATTCCCTCCTCGAGCGCGCCGATGTCAGGAAGATCCTCGGGCGGCACACGACGAAGCCGAGCGCGACCGCCGTGTCGAAGGCGCCGGAGTTGCCGCCGCTCCCCCAGGCCTACCGAAACCTGCCGCGGAAGCTCCACCCGCGTCGCTACCGCTCGGCGGAGGACCTCGAGATCTGGGTCGGTCGGAGCGACGAGGCGAACGACGTGCTCACGACGCGTCTCGCCCGGGGAAAGGACCTCTTCTTCCACCTCGACGGCGCGCCGGGCAGCCACGTGATCCTGCGGACCGAAGGGCGCGAGGATCCGCCCGCTGAAGCGGTCATCGATGCCTGTGAGCTGGCCGTGCACTTCTCGAAACAGAAGAATGCGGGTCGCGCGGATGTGCACGTCGTGCCGATCAAGAACGTCAAGAAGCCGAAGGGGGCGAAGCGCGGACTCGTCTACGTGACCGGAGGGAAGTCCGTCCACCTGCGCAGGGAGCCGGAGCGCCTCGAACGACTGCTGAAGTCGAGGATCGAGGACTGACGCCTAACGTCCATGGGACGGTACCCGGAGCGAGAGCAGCGCCGGGAGGACGACGAGGTTGCTCACGACCGTGAGTACCATGCCGATCGTCAGGACGAGTCCGAGGCTCGACACGCCCTGGTGCGAGGACAGGGCGAGGGTTCCGAAGCTGACAGTCGTGGTCAGGGCGCTGTAGAAGACCGCGCGCGCGGTCGTGCTCGCGAGGAGCTCGCCGCCGGTCTCGCTCTTCGCGAGGGCTTCGGCGCGGTGGACCAGGTGGATGCCGGAGTCGACGCCGATGCCCAGCAGGAGCGGGACGACGACGACGTTCACGAAGTTGAACGCGATGCCCGTGACGGTCATCAGCCCGATCGTGAGCAGGTTGCTCAGGAGGAGCGGCGCGAGGACGAGGCCGACCGGCGTGAATCGCTGCCAGAGGAGACCGAGCAGGATCGTGATCAGGACGATCGCGGCGACGAGGGCTTCCTGGAAGCTGTCCCTCGTCGCCTGCGCGAACGCGACCATGTTCATCGGGAGTCCCGTCGCCTCCGGGACCAGCGCCTGGACGTCGTAGGCGAATCGCGTGAAGGCGACTTCTTCGGTCAGCTGCTCCGCAGGGAAGATCTGGACGCGCGCGCGGCCGTCCGCGGTCATCATCCGTTTTCGCAGCTGCTCGGGGAGGTCGTCGAGGGTGACTTCCTCGAGGAGCGTGGCCTCGCGCAACCGGACGAGCTGCTCCGTCAGCCCGCCGAGCAGCACGGTCTCCAGGCGTTCCAGGGCCGCGTCGACGTCGTCGTCGGTGTCGGCTCGTGCGAGGAATTCGTCGAGGTTCGCGCGCAGGGCGCGCATGCTCATCCCGAGGACGCCGGCTTCGTCCTCGATCGCCGGGTCGCGGAGGAAGTCCCGGAGCGCGCGCAGGGCGGCGACCTGCTCTTCGGTCGTGGGCGGCTCCTCGTACGTCGTCGTCCCGCGCGGCGCATCGAGGATCATCCCCACGTCCTCGAGCAGGTAGAGCTTGTCCTCCTGGTCGGTCGGGATGTAGTCGGCGAGGGAGATCGCCATGTCGACGACCTCGAGCTCCTCGACGGCGCGCGCGATCTCGGTCGCCGCCTCGAGGTCGGGGGCGATCGTGTCCATCGGCCAGGGCGAGCGCTGCCCCGCCTCTTCGAGCATCTCGTTGAAGGTCTGCACGCTCTCGGTCGACGGGTCGCGCATGCGGACGACGTTGGCGTCGAAGTCGACCTGGAGCGCCTTCCAGCCGCCGAAGATCAGCAGCCCGAGTGCGGTGAGGGCGATCGTCCGGGGCCAGGCCGAGACGGCGCGCGACCAGGTGTTCCGGAACGTCATCGCGTGCGGCACGTCCCGCTCGGGATCGAGGCGACAGCCTTTCGCGAGCAGCGCCGGGAGCAGCGTCGTCGTGAGGAAGAGGTTCACGATCATGCCCGTGCCGGCGATCAGCCCGAGCTCCGCGACGCCGATGTTGTCCGTCGGAATGAAGACGTAGAACCCGATCGCCGTCGTGACGGTGCAGATCACGAAGGAGCTGCCGACCTGCTCGAAGCCGTGGGCGAGGGCGGCCCTGTGGACATCGTCCACCCCGTTCTCGAGGGAGCGGCGGAAGCCGTCGACGTAGGCCATGCCCAGGTGGATCGCGAAGTCGACGCCGAGACCGATGAAGAGGATCGCGAAGGCGACGGAGACGAGGTTCAGCGCGCCGACCGTCGCGGCGGCGAAGGCGCCGGTCCAGACGAGCCCGGCGAGGAGCGTCGCGACGGAGGCGATCACGAGCCTGACCGAGCGAAGGGCGCGGAAGAGCACGACGACGACGAAGCCGAAGGTGATCACGCCGCCGAGACCGATGTCCCAGAGGAGGCCGGCCATCTCTTCGTAGTTGAGGACCGGATTGCCGGTCAGGCGGATCGTCACCCCGTGGTCCGGGTCGAGGTCGTTCTCTTCGGCGATCCGGCGGATCTCGGCCATTGGCCCCGCGGCGGCGAAGATGCTCCCGAAGTCGAGAACCGGGTCCACCACGATCACCCACTGCTTCACGCTCTCGACGGAGGAGCCGCGTAGCAGGATCTCCTCCCACGAGATGGCGAGGGGGAACTCCTGGTAGGCCTCGACCGTCGCGTCGCCGATCCGGTCGAGGAGGGTCGCCAGCTCGTCGAGGGCGAGGTCCGTATCTTCGCGTTGCTCGAGGCCGCTCTGGATGAGCGAGGCGAGGTTCGCGACGGTGGGCTCGCGCTCGAGTGCGGTCAGGATCGGCTGGACCCGCGCGATCTGCAGGGCGAACTCGTCGAGGTCGTCGAGATCGCGGTAGAGCAGGCCGTGCTTCTCGAAGAAGGGCCCGGAGCCCGGGATGTAGACGTCGTGGAAGAGATCCGGCCGTTCGGCGAGGGCCTCGCGGAGGGCGTGGGTCGCCTCGCGCGCGACCTCCGGGGTCTCGCCGTCGATCACGACGAGCATCACGTTTTCGATGTTCGGGAAGCTCCGGGCGAACTCGAGGTAGTTCTGACGCGCAGGCAGATCCTCGGAGACGAGCTGGACGTTGTCCGAGTTGATTCCGAGATTCAGGGCCGCGAAGACGAAGAGGGCGAGCGTCGCGATCCCGATCGCGGTGAGCACCTGGCCGGCGCGCGCGTGCACGCCCAGCGACCAGCGCACGAGCACGTGGGAGAGCAGGGCCTCGAGCCGATCCATGAACGCTCCTCGATCCTAGGGGGTCGCCGCGAACGGGCTCTTCCCGGCGACGGGCGGGGACGAGATAGCGAAGCCGCCCGCTTCGTTCGACCACGCGGCTCACACGAAGCCGCCGGCTTGGACTCGGGGCCGGATTCGGTCGGATGGGTTCCGACGCGCGCTCAGCCGTCGGTGGCTTCCCCGCGCGTCGCCGCGATCGCCTCTCGCGTGAACTCCGGCGCGAAGAGCAGGCCGAGCAGGGCGCGGGTGACGATGATCGAGGTCGTCAACACGATGCTCATCGCGAGGAGCTCGGCGTCCCGGGCGAGATCCCGGAAGACCGCGACGAACACGACCTGGCCGGTGCCGATTCCGGCGATCGCCAGAGGCAGGGCAGCGACCGCCAGCATGACGCCGATCCCGAAGACGAGCTCGAGGAGCGTGATCTCGACGTCGAAGGCGAGGAAGAGGCCGCCGACCAGGGAAGCGAAGCAGACGAGCATGCAGAGGCGGACGAGGGCCAGCTCGAGCAGGAGCGGGAGCGGGACGAGCCGGGCCGCGTCGAAGAGGGGCAGCTCGCGAACGACCTCGAGCGGACCGAGGTCCACCGGGGCGCGCAGGAAGGCGAAGCCGGCCACGACCATCGCGACGAGCACGGCGACCCCGCCGAGTCGCAGCCCCACGTCGTCGACCTGCAGCAGGCTCCCGCCGAGCACGATCGAGGTGAGCACGGCGCCCACGTCGAGGAGCGCGAGAAGGAGCACCATCCCCGAGGCGACCGCGAACGACGCACCGGTCCGCCGCGACACCAGGAGCGCGAGTCCTCCGGCGCCGATCAGGTGGTTGAGGACGCCGATCAGGTAGCAGGCGGCCTTGAGCCGAGCCGCGACGCGCCGGGGGAGCGGGGCCGCCTCCTCGGGCCGGCCGGCGACCACGCGATGGAGGCTGTGGGCCTCGATCGCGACCCCGACCGCGGTGAAGAGAACGAGGGTGGGGAAGAATCGCAACAGGACCTCCACCGTCACGTGATCGAGGGCGAGCCGGATGTCGATCCGGTCGAGAACCCAGGCCAGGAGCGCCACGCTCACGACGGAGGGAACCGCGGTCCGCGCGATCCGCATGAAGACGCCGGGCTCCCGCTGCGCGTCCACGCTGTTCACGCCCTTCCCCCCGAACCGCCCCGCGGAGCGGTCGTCCTTCTTCTTCCTCCCCTACTTCGGCCGGATCCGCGTCCGACTGTCGAGGACCCTGGCCGCGCGGCGCCTTCCGCCACGGAATCGAGAGGGCCTCCGATAGACTCGACCCATGATCGACAACGCCTTCCGCAGGATCGTGCCGCGTTTTGCCGGTCCCCTGCTCGCGCTCTACACGCGATGGGGTTGGACCCCCGATCACGTGACCGTGCTCGGGCTGTCGCTGGCGCTTCTCGCCGCCGCCGCCGTCGCGACGGGACATCTCTGGCTGGGTGCCGGCCTCTGGTGGGTGTCGCGCCTCGCGGACGGCACCGACGGTGTCTTCGCCCGGGCTTCGGGGCAGGAGACCGATTTCGGCGCCTACCTCGACATCGTGCTGGACATGGCCGCCTACGGGGCGATGGTGCTCGCGTTCGGGATCGTCTGGCCGGAATTCGGCCCCCAGTGGACGATGATGCTCTTTCTCTATGTGCTCTGTATCGCCAGTGCGCTCGCGCTCGGGATGCAGGAGGCGAAGCGCGATCTGCCGGCCCGGGACGATCGGGGGCTGCGACTCGGCGCGGGTCTCGCCGAGGGGGGCGAGACCGGGATCGCGTACACGGTCTTCCTTCTGTTCCCGAACCTGCTCCCGGTCACCACCTGGCTCTGGGTCGCGATCCTGGCCCTGACCGTGGTCGCCCGGACCCTGCTGGCGCGCCGCCTGCTGGCCCCGGACGTGGGGAACCCACGTCAGGAGGACCCGGAATCGCCCTCGGTGTGACATCCATCATCAAGACACCCACCACGCTCGGCCGATAGATCACGGAGTTTCTCAGGCAGCGAGCCGGCAGGCTCGCGGGGAGGCCTTCCGTGACGCGCGACCGAAAGCTCCACACCCCGTTCCGCACGTGGGGGCTCGTGATCCTTCTCGTTCTCGGGGTACCGGCCTCCGCCGTCGCCGACTGGGAGGTCTACGTCGCCGGTGGGCTCGGCATCTCCCTCGCCGAAGGCAATGCGGTCGGTCGTCAGAGCGCCAGTCCAGTGGTCGATATCGGTGGTGAGGACCTCGACGGTGCGCCGATGATCGACGGGATCATCGGTCTCGAGATTCCGATGGACGAGCTCGTTCCGCGCGAGATGCTGCTCGACGTCCGGCTGCCCGACTGGCCGGTCCGCGTCGAGCTCGAGGCCGCGGGGCTCCGCGAGTACGAGCTCAAGAACTTCTTCGGAGGCGATCTCTTCTTCACCGAGGTCGAGACGACCACCGTCTTCTTCAACGCCTGGCTCGACATCCCGATGACGTCCATCTATCGGCCGGTCCAGTACACCTTCGGCTTGGGTCGTCAGCCGCGTATCCGGCAGTGGCTCGAGCCTGCGAGCTTCTACGTCGGCGTCGGCATCGGCTACGCCCACACCGACCTGTCGGGCACGTCGAACGAGGGTTTCGCCTCGGGCGAGTTCGACGAGTTCGCATGGAACGCGGGTACGGGTTTCAACTACGCGCTGACGGATACGGTCGATCTCTCCCTCGGCTACCGTTTCGTCTGTCTCGCCGGTGAGCAGTGCATGGCCACGGACGAGGGATTCGAGCTGACGCCGACCGGTGGCGCGCCCGAGCCGACCGACTACCTCGAGTACGACCTCCTGGCGCACGAGGTGCGCGTGCAGGTTCGCGTCGAGGTCTTCGAGTTCTTCTCTCCCTGGCGATAGCGCGAGGCGGGCGCGACTCGCTTCTCTGACGGTCCTTCCGGTCGGGCGCGATTCGCCGCACGAAGCCCCTTCGGATAGCTTCTGCGCGTGCAGCGACTCCCGCGCCACCGCCCGAACCCGCTCGCCGCGCTGGTCCTCGTGTGGACCTGCGTCCTGGCTCCGGTCATGCCGAGCGCAGCGCAACCCGTGCCGGCGCCTTCGCCGGAGGCGATCCGCGGAGGCCACGCCGCGTCCGATCCGGACGTGGTCCGCCCGGATCCGCGTCGCGTCGGGGAGACGACAGGTCGGGAACGCGCCGATCGGGTGCGGCAAGCTGCCCGCGAGCGCGCCGAGCAGGTGCGTCGCGAACGGGCCGCACGCGCTGCGCAGGATCGCCCTTCGCGCGTCGAGCCCGAGCGTGCCGGACGCGCGCAGCCTTCGAGACGGGCGCCGAGCCGTCGGGCCGCCTCGCGTCCGTCCACGCTCACGCTGAACCAGAAGCGCGCGCGGATCGAGCAGCTGGTCCAGAAGATCGGCGAGGCCGCCGGTCGAACGATCCTCGTGCCCGACGACGTGCGGGGCAACGTCACGATCATCGCGAAGCGACCGATGACGATCGACGAGAGCTGGGCCGTGCTCGAGACGGCGCTCTCGCTCCTGGGGCATTCGTTGCTCCCGGGGCCCGAAGGGGTGTGGCGGATCGCGAAGGTGGCCGACGCCGTCGGTGAGGCACCCTTCGAGCGGGTCAGCGACGGACGAGGCGAGTCCTTCGTCACGACCCTGATCCCGCTCCGCACGGCCGACGTCGAAGACGTGATGCCCGTGCTCGAGCCGCTCTCTGGATCGCGTGTGACCCTTGTGCCCTTCGCGGAGACGAACAGCATCATCGCGAGCGGCTCGGAGGTCGCGATCGCCCGCCTCACGACCCTCGCCGACGAGCTCGACCGGATCGAGGAGCAGACGCTTCGGATCCGCGTGCTGCGCCACCGCGGCGTCGAAGACGTCGAGGGTTTCGTCGAAGAATACCTCGAGTCCGGCGACTACGAGCTGCAGGACGTCCAGGTCTGGAGCGACCTCCGTACCAACAGCCTCGCCGTTCGGGGCTCGAAGAAGGGCGTCGACGAGGTCGTCGCGTTCATCGAAGACGTCGACCAGCCGATCGAGCGCGGCGGGGCGATCCGGATCCTCCGCGTGCTGAACCGCGACCCGGAGGAGGTCGCCGAGCTGATCCGCAGTCTCTCGAACGGGACGACGGCCGCGACGACCGAGGCGGCCTCGGTCGCGGGGCCCCTCGACGGCGCCGACTACACGATCGCCGTGGATGCGCCGTCGCGCTCCCTCGTCGTGAAGGCCCCGCCCGAGGCGCAGGGCGTGATCCGCGAAGTGGTCGAGCTGCTCGACCAGTCGCCGCAGCTCGTCGCCGTGGACATCACGGTCTCCGAGCTCCGGATGCCCGAGGCCTACGGGCTCGCGACGGGCTTCTCGCTCCCCTTCACGGATGGTTCCGACGGCAACAACGATCTCGTCGGCGTCGTCGTCAACGAAGCCTCCTCGGCGGGCATCGATCTCCCGCCCACCGTCGTCGGCCGGATCAGTCGGGACACCGGCGTCGCCTTCCAGCAAAACGTGAACGGAAACCTCGTGTCGGTGCCGATCCTCCAGTCGGGGACGATCGCCGGGGTCGACTTCGAGGCAACCAACGAGGTCCTGATCCAGCCGAGTCTCGTCGTGACCGCCGGCGATCAGCACGAGATCTTCGTCGGGAACAACGTGCCGATCCCGGTGACCGATTCGGACAGCTCGGGTCTCGGCGCGAATACCGTCGCCGGCGTCAACATTCCCCAGATCTCGCGCACGACGAATTTCGATCGCCGCGACATCGGCACGCGCGTCACGCTCGAGGCGACGACCGGAACCGAAGGAAAAATCCAGCTCGATCTCGAGATCGAGCTCTCGAACATCGACCTGACGCGCGCGAACCTGGGCGGCGATGCGGCGCAGGTCGGCCCGTCGTACGTGGAGCAGTCGTTGGTCACGACCGCACGCCTCGATGACGGCGAGACTGCGATCCTCGCGGTCAACACCGACAAGAAGACGCAGGACGTCGAGACCGGCGTTCCCTTCTTCCGGAGCATCCCCTTCCTGGGACGCTTCTTCCGTTCGACGGGAACCGTCGTCGACGACATCAAGCTCGTGATCGCCGTGCGCGTCCGACGCATCTCGAACCCGTCCGAGCTGGTCGCCGACACGATCCGGAGGCGGCTCGTCTTCGAGCGCCGCGCCTCGCGCGCGACGAATCTGCCGCTGGTCGAGGGCCCGCCCTACGGCGTCCGCGTCACGACGCGCGTCTACGAAGAGGACGCGACCGCGATCGCGGACTCGATCGCGAGCGAGGGTCTCGCGACCCGGGTCCACGGGTGGAGCACGGACACCGCGGACTACTGGGACGTGTACGTGACGGGACTGCCCTCGATGGTCGACGCGGGCGTCGTCGCGCGCGAGCTCGCCGAGCAGGGTTGGGAGACCGATCTCGTGGTCTTCTCGAAGCGACGCTGAGCCGAGTCCAAGCGACGTCGATCAGAGGTTTCGCTAGAGGCGACCCACCGCCGCGCCTCGTGTGCGTCGGCGCGGCCGCGGCGCGATCTCGACGAGACGCGTCTCTCCGAAGATGCGCCCGGCCTGGGTGATCCCGAGATGCGGTAGGCCGAGGTCGGCCAGGAATGCCTCGGCGGAGGGCTCCTCGTGGAGCATCGCGATCGTCGCCGTGACACCGGCGACGAGGCAGTGCGGGGCGCGCACCGAGACGCAGGCGGGTCCGCTCCGGAAGCTCTCCCCGGTCCGAGGGTCGAGCAGGTGCGAATAGCGTACGCCGTCGACGACCATGCATCGCTCGTAGTCTCCGCTCGTCGCGAGTCCGCCCGAATGGAGAGCGATGCGCGCGATCGCCTCGGAAGGCGCACGCGGGTCGCGTACGCCGATCAGCCAGGGAGAGCCATCGGGATGCGGGCCGACGATCGCCATGTCCCCGCCGAGATCGACGAGTCCGAAGGCGAGGCCTTCCTGGCGCAGGCATTCTGCGACGCGATCCGCCGCGTACTCCTTGACGAAGCCCCCGAAGTCGAGCTCCATGCCGACCGTCGGGAGGGCGAGTCGTGGCCGCTCCCAGCGGATCCTGGACCACCCGACGAGCCGATGAACCGCTTCGGTCTCGCTCGGGTCGGGGACGTGTCCGGAGCGGAAGTCCCAGGCACGGCGCAGGACGCCGGAGGTCGGGTCGAAGCGCCCTTCGCTCTCCGTCCAGGCCGTCGCCGCGAAGTCGAGGAGTGCGGCGGTTTCGTCGTCGACCTCGATCCCGCAGGCGCTGCCGGCGCTGCGGTTGATGCGCGAGGCGAGGCTGTCGTCGCGGTAGCGCGAGTACTTCGCCTCGAGGCGGGCGATTTCGCGGCACGCGACGTCCCGCGCGCGCTCGAGCGCCGGGCGGCTTTCGGCGTAGAGCGAGAGCTCGCAGGGGCTTCCCATGGCGCGGAAGCGGAAGCGATCGAAGAGCATCCCGCGCCAGGCCTCAGAAACGGCCGTTGAGCGAGAACGAGATGATCTGGAAGTTCACGAGGCCGGGGTTCTGGTCGAACTCGCCGACCGAGGTGAGTCCGATGTCGCCGTCCGAGATGTAGCGTTCGTAGGCGACCGAGAGCAGAAGGTCGAGCCCGTCGCTCAGTCCGAACCGCTCGCTCCAGCCCTCGGCGTCGTATGAGAGCACGTCCTCGAACTCGACCTCGAACTTGATCCGCGCCGAGACCGCGCCGAAGGGCGAGAGACGGTAGTCGGCGCTGCGTTCGATCGGGACGACGATCCCGTTCAGCAGCGGCTCGTAGAAGTCGGCCTTGCTCTGGCTGTAGTACCGGAAGCTCGGGGCGATCGTGAAGATGTCGGCGAGGCGCTGGTACCACCCGAGATCGGCGGCGTGGGAGATGATGCCCCAGGTGTCCGCGTGGAACTGATAGTCGACGTGGAGCGAACCCTCGATGTCCTCGAAGTGGTGGCGGTAGCGCGTCAGGATGGTCACCTGGTCGCGGTCGTGGGGACGTGCGTCGGAGACGTTCGCGCCGCCGCCGATCGGGGCGACCAGCTTGTAGGGGTCGTCGAGGAAACCGTCGGAGTGCTTGAAGTTGACGGTGACCTGGGCGATCGAGGCACGCGAGAGGACCTGGCTGAGGCCGGCGAACGCCGTGATCGCCCACTTCTGATCGCTCACGATCCGGCTGCTGAATCCGTCGCGGGTCGGCTCGATCTCGTCGAAGTTCGCGCCGAGCGCGAGGTTGAAGGTCGTGTTCTTGTCGTTGAAGTTGCGCTCGGTCGCGAGCCCGATGCTCCAGGATTCGTAGTCTCGCTCGACCGAGTATCCCAGCGAGATCGTGTCCTTGCCGGTCTCCATGTAGTAGTCGAGATCGACTCGTACGTCGGTTCGCTCTTCCTCGATCGTCGCCCCGCTCATGACCTGGACGCGTCGTCCGCCCTCGGCCGTGACGTACCAGGGGGATGCGCCGCTCATCTCTTCGTAGAGGATGTCGATGCCGATGTCCGTTCGCTCGGACGTCGGAATGTCGAAGCGGAGCTGCTTGGCGAAGATCTCGTAGCGTTCGTTCTCGCTGCCCGCGGCGAGGCGCTTCTGCGGGATCTGGTCCTCGCGGTAGTAGCTGAAGGCGCTCGAGGCCGTGGCGCGCTCGATGGGCGCGTCGGCGCGGGCGGAGCCGGCGATGCCCGGCAGGGCGAGGGCACCGGTCGCGAGTGCGGTCAGCGTCCGGTTCGGACGCGGGAGCGGGAACGCGGCGCGGGTGTCCGCGTCGCCGACCGCTTCGAAGCGTTGTTCATTCTCGTCCGAACGATCCATGATCCCCATCCCGATTCGAGCGACGGCGTATGACCGTCGCGGATCGCCTTCTGGTCGCGATCGGTGTGCGATCGCCGTCAGTTGCAGCCGCAGCCGCCTCCACCGCCGCTGCCACCCGGCATCGTGGCTTCCTTGCTCCAGTAGATATGCGCTTCCCGCTTCGCCTCGAGGCCGTCGGGTTCGAAGCTCATGTCGCGTCGCGCGAGGAGGTCGCGCTCCCAGGGCTTGACGACGGCGCATCCCGTAGACGCGAGCGTGCAGGCCGTGAGGGCGGCGATCACCGCGAATCGGAACGATCGGGTCATCTACTTCTTCCCCAGCTTCTGCTCCTTGAGGAGCATTCGGATCTCTTCGCGGATGCGGGAGCCGTCGCCGCGGGAGAAGCCCTTGTGGACGTATCGGATCACGCCGTCACGATCGATCAGGTACGAGGTCGGCATGGTCTCGACGCCGAACTGACCCGGCAGCGAGCCCTTCGGGTCCGCGGCGCTCGGGTAGCCGATCGGGTTCTTCTCGAGGAAGCGCAGCGCCTTCTTGGCCTTCTGGTCGAGGTTGACCGCGACGACCTGGAACTGGTCGTCGGGGAACTCACCGCGCATTTCTTCGATCTCGGGAATCGCCTTGAGGCACGGGCCACACCAGGACGCCCAGAAGTCGAGGTAGACGATCTTGCCGCGGTACTTGCCGAGCTCGACGTTGCCGTCACCGAAGAGCGAGGGCACCGAGAACGCCGGCGCGCGGTCACCCTCGTCGAGGGCCGTGGCCGAGAGCGGCCATGCGCAGCTAGTGAGCAGAAAGAGGAGGGCGAGAGTTCGAGATCGCATGCAGGCTTCTCCGACGGTCGCGCGGGCGGGGGGCCACGCACGTCCTGACTTGCATCGTCTCGTCGGCCCGCGGTGCTGAGGGAAATGTGATGTGCGTCGCAGGCGCGAGGTGGCCTGCCCGCGGCAGATCGCGCTCAGATCCGCTTCGTGGGGCGCGCTTCGTCGATCGCGGCCAGGACTTCCTCGGTCGTGAGGAGCTCCGAGAGGACCCGGGGCGCGTCCGGTCGGTCCGGTGAGTAGACCAGGTAGAGCGGGACCCCGGCCCGGTCGAACTCGGCGAGCTTGCGTCGGATCCCCTCGTCCCGCCGGGTCCAGTCCGCCTCGAAGAGTGCGTATCCGCCGTCGCGGAATGCCGCATGGACGGCCTCGCGGTCCAGGACCGTCGCCTCGTTCATCTTGCAGGTGAGACACCAGTCCGCCGTGAAGACGACGAAGGCGGGGCGCCCGTCTTCGAGGGCGGCCGCGACGGCGCCTTCGGAGTAGGTCGCCCAGGCCTCGGCCTTCGCTTCGGCAGAGGTCGTCTGGTCGGCGGTCGCGACCGGGACGCGGTCGATGCCGATCAGGTTGAACCCGCCGAGGGCGACGCCGGCGATCCCGACCGCCGCGACGCGACCGAGCCAGGCGCTCCGCATCGGCTGCAGCCGACCGAGACAGAAGAGCAGGAAGGCAAGGACGAGGAGCGTGGCCGTCGTTCCGATCACGGCGTCCACCCCGCCGCTCTGCCCGAGCACCCAGAGCAGCCAGACGCAGGTGGCGAGGAGCGAGAAGCCCAGCCCCGACCGAAGCGTGTTCATCCACGGCCCGGAGCGCGGGATGAAGCGCGCGGCCTTCGGCTGGAAGCTCACGATCAGGAAGGGCGAGGCGAGGCCGAGACCGATCGCGAGGAAGATGGCGAAGATGCCGAGCCCGTGACTCGCGAAGGCGAAGCCGACGGCGGTGCCCAGGAACGGCGCCGTGCACGGCGTCGCGAGGACCACGGCGAGCAGGCCTTCGAAGAAGGAGCGTCGCGCGCCGACGGCGTCGTGACCGATCGCGGCGAGTCGCCCCTGCCCGAGATCGATCTCGAAGGCGCCGAAGAGGTTCATGGCGAAGGTGACGAGGACGGCCGCGATGATCGCAACGAAGAGGGGCTCCTGGAACTGGAAGCCCCAGCCGACCGAGTGACCGGCGGCGCGCAGCGCGACGACGACTCCGGCGAGGGCCGTCATCGAGCCGAGCACGCCCGCGCCGTACGCGACGCCGTGCATGCGAACCTCGCGCGGATCCTTCTCCGCCATGTCGGCGACCGCGACGACCTTGATCGCCAGGACCGGCAGCACGCACGGCATGCCGTTCAGAATGAGGCCGCCGAGCAGGGCGAGGCCGATCACCTGGAGCCAGCGGACGAGCGTCGGGGAAGCGGGTTCGGCCGCTGCGGTCGAGGGTCCCGGAATCGGGCGCGTGGCGGCGTCTGCGGGCGGATTCGCCATCGGGGGCGCCGGCGGAGTCACGGCGAGCCCCTTCGCCGTGGCCGTCGTCGCAGGCGGCGACTCGATCTTCGTGTCGATCGCGACGTGGCGAAGCGCGCCGCCGGAAGCGCGGATCGGGATCAAGCCGCGGAGGCGCTCGTCCGTCTTCGGGACGTCCTCGAGTCGCGTCAGGGCGATGTCGACCACGTGTCGGTCCGCGAGGGTCGCTTCCTCCCACTCGAAGAGATCTCCGTCTTGCAGAAGGAAGAGCGAGCCTGCACCGCGCGCGGCGAGGGAGGGGCAGGGCGCTTCGTCGCACGGCGCGAGCTCGAGGCGGACCGTGCCGAGCTCGTCGACTTCCGGTCGGGTGTCGTGCCAGCGGGCCTGGACGCCCAGGCCGAGCTCGCTCGCGCTGACGGGAACTCGGGAGAGGGCCTCGGCGAAGCGACGGTCGATCCAGGTCCGGTCTTCGGGGGCGAGCTCGGGTTCGAGCGGCGAGCGGAGCGCGAAGTCCGCCGGAACGCACTGCGTCCGGCAGACCAGCACGCTCACGTCGGCTTCGACCTGACCGGAGGACGGGTCGGCGTCGCGCGTGATCGGCGCGGAGAGCAGGACGGATCCTTCGTAGCCCCAGGTGGTGAAGAGACCGTCGGCCTCGACGAACGTGAGGGGGGCGGGCCAGGCGACGTCTCCGAACGCGTGACCGTCGGCGGCGAGGCCGAGCTCGGGGGCGATGCCGGTGCCGCCGGGATTCCGCCAGTAGAGGTGCCAGCCCTCGGCGAGATCGAAGAGGACGCCGACGCGGCGTTCGCCCTCGGTGTTCCCGACGAGGAGGCGCGCGCGAACCTGGGGGACGTCGTTCTCGACGACGCCCGAGGCCGTGGCGGAGGCCGGCAGCGTGGGAAGCTCGACCGGGTCCGGGACGGCGCTCAGCTCGAGGGCGCTCGCCTGGACGCCGGACAATAGAAGGAAGAGAGCGGCGATGAGTCCGACGTGGACTCGGCAGGACACAGCGCGCATCGGACGTGGACTCCTTCGCGAGGCCGGGCGGGATCCCGGTCGACTCCCGATATCGGCCGACGCGGGTGCCGAACCTTTGTCCATTTCGCCCCCGCGACCCGAACGACGTGTGACGGATGACCGGGGCAGACACCGACGTGATCCCCCGCACGCAACTGAGGGGCAGCGCGAACACGCCCATGTCTTGGGGGTGAAGTACCGAGGCAGATTCGACTCGTTTTGTGAGGGATGTCGCGAAAAGACCACAATTTAGTGAGCTGGATCACCGAGAAGACCTGTGGCCGGCCGAATGGGGGATGAGCCCCGGCCCTCGCTGCGACTGTTCCTCGGTGGGAGACCGGGCAGTCGCGTGTAGGGGGCGGCCAGATAGCGGGTCTGCTCCTGGGGAGGGGCGGCCAAGACGAGGTCCACCTCCGATGTTCCACGATCGCTCTACGAAGCCGAGCGCCCGTCCGGGCGCGACTTCCTTCGTCGCGTTCCTGCTGACGCTCACCGCGCTCGTCGCTCTCGCCGTTCCGGCGGCGGCGCAGATGGATGACACCGATCGCGCGCGACGCATGCACGACCGCCTCGCGGGCGTCCCGCCGGACGACACCACGCCCATCCCGGGGAGCTCTCCGCCGGA
This sequence comes from bacterium, assembly GCA_024742285.1. Taxonomy (NCBI): domain Bacteria; species bacterium. The sequence goes on from JANSYR010000009.1 coordinate 60,512, forward strand.
GACCGTGCTCGAGCGCATGACCCGCCACATCGGCGATGGCAACGCGGATCTCGCCGCCGAGATCGCGATGCAGAACCCCAACTTCTACAACGTCGTCCTCAAGAACTGGGTCAAGCCCTGGACCAACGAGGACATGAGCGTCTTCGTGCCGCTCAACGACTACGTGGCCACGGTCATCGGCATGATCCGTGACGACGTCCCCTTCAACACGGTCCTCTCCGAGGACATCATCTACACGGCGCCCAACGGCCTGGTCAATCCGAACTACGAGCAGACCAGTAACGACCACTACGTGGCGCTCGAAGACCAGGGGATCGACCTCTCCAACCCGGCCAACCTGATCCGCCGGACCCAGTCCGGTCTGCCGGGCTCCCAGATGGGTGCGGGCGATACCGCCGGGATCATGACGACGCGCGCCGCCGCCGAGGCCTTCTTCCCGGCCGGCACGAATCGCGCGATGTGGCGCTTCACCTCGCTCAACTACCTCTGCCGTGATCTCGAGGTGATGAACGACATCACCCGTCCCGGCGATCGGATCCGACAGGACGTGACCCGAAGCCCCGGCGGTGACTCGGAGATCTTCCTCAACACCTGCTTCGGCTGTCATGCCGGCATGGACGGTCTCGCCGGCGCCTGGGCCTACTTCGACTGGGACGAGGACCAGGAACGCCTGGTCCACACGCCTGGCCAGGTCCAGGAGAAGTACCTGCTCAACGGCAACACCTTCCCGGCCGGGTACATCTCGACCGACAACAGCTGGATCAACTACTGGCGCGAAGGACCGAATTCGCTCCTCGACTGGCGGGGCGCCTCGGACCGCGGCTTCGGAGCGAAGAGCCTCGGCGCCGAGGTGGCGTCGACGCGCGCCTTCTCCGTCTGTCAGGTCGAAAAGGTCTTCGAGCAGGTCTGTTTCCGCCCGCCGAAGGATCAGGACGACCGCGACGCGATCGAGCTCGCGGCGGACAACTTCGAGCAGGACGGGATCTACAGCATGCGCGGTGTCTTCGCGGAAGTCGCCGAACACTGCATGGACGAGTGAGGAAGCCGACATGAGGACTTCGAATCGCTCGGTCCGCCCGGGCAACTTTGATCACCGCGAGGGGGCGGGAGTGCACGAGATGCACCAGCTCGAAGAACAACGAACCAGGACGTCGCTCTGGACGGCACTCGTGGCGCTGCTGCCGCTCGTCGCCCTGGCCTGCGGCGACTACGGCGCGCCGTCCACGGACGCGACCACGGCTTCCACCACCTTCGGCACCGGGCTGCCCGACGGCCTCTCCGTCGCCGAGCAGGTGACGAGCTTCGAGACGACGGTCTACCCCGTCCTCCGCGCGAATTGCGCGGGTTGTCACGATGCAGCGGGCCCCGGCGCGCCGCGAATCGCTCACGTGGACTCGTCGACGGCATGGTCGGCGGTGGTCGACAACCAGAAGGTGAACTTCTCGGACCTGGCTCAGTCGCGCCTCGTGCGCCGACTCGGCTCCGACCTCCACTTCTGCTGGTCGGACTGTGCGACCGACGCGAATACGATGCTCACGGAGATCCAGAACTGGCAGGACGCGATCGAAGCGTCCGGCGGTTCGACTGCGAGCGTCGACGTGGCGAACCTGACGAGCAACACCCGGACGAGCCTCGACGGCTTCGAAGAAGTCGGCGACGAGCGCTACGAGACCGGTGTCATCGCGCGTTGGGACTTCAAGGAGCTCACGGGCACCGTCGCCGCCGATACCAGCGGTGTCGCGCCGCCGATGGACCTGACCCTCGAGGGCGACGTCGAGTTCATGACGAGCTACGGCATCGACCTCACCGGCGGCCGCGCGATCGCGGACGAGACCTCGAGCCGCAAGTTCTACGACCGCGTCGCGGACGTGGACACCGGCTCCCAGCAGTACACGCTCGAGATGTGGCTCGCGCCGGCGAACATCACCCAGGACGGTCCTGCGCGGATCTTCACCTACTCCCGGTCGACCGGTCAGCGCAACATGATGCTCGGCCAGGTCGCCTATCAGTACATCGCCCGGAACCGAAGCTTCAGCACGGAGACGAACGGCAACGGCAGCCCGGAGCTCGAGACCTACGACGTCGACCAGGACGCGCAGGCGACCCTTCAGCACGTCGTGCTCACCTACGACCAGGTCGCTGGCCGTCGCATCTACGTCGACGGGCGCTGGACCGACGACATCGATGAGACGCCGTCGAGTCGCCTCTGGAACTGGCTCACGAACCAGCAGGTCATCATCGGCAACGAACGCTCCAACGATCGGCCGTGGATCGGCAAGGTCCGCTTCGCGGCGGTCTACGATCGGGTCATGCCGGCGGCTGCCGTTCGCCAGAACTACGAGGCCGGCATCGGAAAGCGCATCACCCTCGCGTTCGACGTGTCCGAGTGGACCGGCGGCAACTCGACGATCGAGTTCTCGCTGACCGAGCTCGACAGCTACTCCTATCTCTTCTGTTCGCCGACGTTCGTGACCGACGTCGGGGCTCCGATCCGCGTCCAGAACATGCGCATCTCGCTGAACGGCGTCGTGCCGGTCTCGGGTCAGGGCTTCACGACGATGGACGCGCTCGTCACGTCCTCGCGACAGCTGCTCTCCCGACAGTGCTCCGTGGTCGGCGGGCTGGTCGATCCGAACACCGACACCTTCCAGCTCTCCTTCGAGCAGCTCGGCATCTTCCAGGAGCCGGTCGTCGCTTCGACGCCGCCGACGCCGGGTGCCGAGGACTTCGGCGACCCGGTGCCGGTCCTCGGTGTCCGGAGCTTCGCTCGCGTGAACGCTTCGATGGCCGCGGTCTCGGGCGTCGATCCCCAGACCGCCGCGGTCGACACGACCTACGACGCGCTCGTCACCCAGCTGCCCGCGACGAACGACCTGCGGAGCTTCGTCTCCGCGAACCAGGTCGGCATCGCGAAGCTCGGCATCGAGTACTGCGACACGATCGTCGAGGACTCCGGGGTCGGGGGCATGCGCGAGACCTTCTTCGAGGGTTCGGCCGGCTTCGGCTGGACCTCGCCGCCGGCGACGGCCTTCGCGGATCCCGCGGACGTCGATCTGATCACGGACCCGATTCTCGACAAGATCGTCGGTGCGGGTCTGCGTGGCATGGTCGGCGGGAACCCCGCCCGCGACGAGGCCGAGGCCACTCTCGACCTCTTGGTCATGGACCTTCTCGGAAGCTGCGGTGGCGCCGGTCCGCCGGTCCAGCCTGCCTGCGATGACGAGTACACGCGCTCCATCGTGAAGGGCCTCTGTACTGCGGCCATCTCGAGCGGCGCCGTCCACATCCACTGATCGATCCCGGGCGGTCGTCCGCGCAAGGACGCGCAGGCGCGTCCTTCGGACCGACTCCCTCGCGGAGGAACGACATGAAACCCCTGAAGCGACTGAAGAAGACGCCCAAGTTCGAGGGCCGTGGCAAGGAGAGCGACGCGCCGATGTTCCATCCGGATCATCCGCGCCCGGTCTCGCGACGGCAGTTCCTCGGGCAGGGATTCATCACCGGTGCGGCCACGATCGCCGCTCCTTCGATGCTCTCGATGCTCGGTGCTCGCGAAGCGGCGGCTCAGGCGAGCTGCTCGCTGACCGGCGCCGGCGCCGGCCTGGTCCCCTTCATCGCGATCGATCTCGGCGGTGGTGCGAACATCGCGGGCTCGAACGTGAGCGTCGGCGGCCCGGGTGGGCAGGAAGACCCGATGACCGAAGAGGGCTACGAGCGGCTCGGACTGCCTCTCGACATGACGCCCTTGAACGGCGCGATCGATTCCTACGACCGGACGATGAACCTGCGCTTCCACTTCGACTCGGCGTTGATGCGCGGGATCCTGGATCGCGCCGATCCGGTCCTCACGCTGCCGAACGTGGAGGGCGTGATCGTTCCGTCGCGCTCTTCGAACGACACGCAGAACAATCCGCTCAACCCGATGTACGGGATCGCCCGGTACGGTGCCGATGGCGGGCTGCTCCGCCTGATCGGTTCGGCGAACTCCGAATCCGGCGGTCGCAGCATGGCGCCGGCCTCGCTGGTCGTGCCCGAGTGGCGGCCGACGAAGATCGATCGTCCGGACGACGTCACCGGTCTCGTCGACACGGGCAAGCTCCCGCTCCTGCTCGGTACGGACGGTGCCGGGCAGGTGGCCGACGCGATCCAGGCGCTCTCCGCCCTCAAGGTCGAACAGATCAACGAGGACGCGGCGGTCAAGGATCTCGTCAACTGTGCCTACCAGCAGAGCAACGATCTGATCACGCTCTTCGGCAGTCCCGACGCCCTGGATCCGCGGCTCGATCCGGTCATCTACGACCCCGATCCGGCGAACCCGAGCGGCGCGATCTTCTTCGGGGACGACTTCGACGAGAGCGAGTTCCGAAAGACCGCCTCGGTCATGAAGCTCGTCTGTGAAGGCCACGCTGGTGCCGGCACCATCGAGATGGGCGGCTACGACTACCACGGCGGCACGCGTTCGCGCGGTGAGCTCAAGGACTTCACTGCCGGCCAGTGCATCGGCGCGATCCTCGAGTACGCGCGCCGCAACCCGCTCGTCGGTGACGTGATGATCTATCTCTTCACCGACGGCTCGCTCTCTTCGGACGGCCAGATCGACAACTCCGCGGACGGACGCGGCAAGGGCGCCTGGCAGTCGGACAACTCGAACACGGCCTGCGGCGTGTTCCTGGTCTACCGCCAGTCGGCGAAGCCGGACCTCGTGCCGGCCTTCGCGACCACCCGGCAGATCGGGCACTTCCGAACGAGCGGCACCGTCGAGACGGGCGCGAACCCGGTCGCCAACAATCCCGAGGCGCTCGCCCAGCTGGCGATCCTCAACTACATGGCGCTCCACGGATCGACCGCCGGTGACTTCAACACGCTCTTCCCGGGCAACGCCCTGGGAACGGAGGCCGCGAACCTGATCGCGTTCACGCAGATCAGATAGCGCCACGGCCTTGCATCCGCGCGAGGAGCGCGGATCAGGAGGGGACCATGCAGCAGACGGACGGCGCCGCGCCGGCCTGGCTCTTTTCTTTCGTCGATCTGGCATTCCTGATGCTGATCGCGATGACCCAGCTCGCGCCCGATCCGGGTGCGAAGATCCCGAACCTCGGCGAGATGATCGTCCCGAAGGTCGGCGCTGCCGCGTCGACCGAGATGGGCGACAGCGCGGCGGAGGTCTGGCAGCTCCGCGTCCATCCGCCGCAAGAGGAAGCATCGAGCCCCTACGAGCTCGTGCGCGTCATGGGTGGTGAAGTCGCGGAGGAAGGTGTGCGGATCGAAGCCGACGCGCTTCGTGTGCAGCTCGCGGACCTGAAGGCGGGCAGCCTGGCGAAGCCGATGCTCGCGCCGCACGAGGACTCCCGGAGCCAGGACATGCTCGAGGCCGCCGCCATGCTCGAAGAGCTCTGGCCGGGTCGGCGTCGCGTTGCCGTCAATCGGGTCTTCGATCGCGGATGAGCAGCTGGCGCGTTCATCGCCACTACGGCTTCGGTGCCGCGCGGATCCCCCTGCACGCGCGACCGCTTCGCGCGAAGGCCGGCGGCTTTCGCGAAGGCGTGTCGACGATGTTCTGGGAGTTCTTCCAGGGCAGTCCGCTCGTCGTGGCGCGTCGGATCGTCGCGCACACGCCGGCGCTCGCCCTGGGCTTCCTGATCCTCGCGACCTTCGTCACGACGCTGACCCGGGACCACTCCGACACGTCGGACATCGAAGTGGTCATGTTCCAGACGCCCGTCGCGCCGCTCGAGGAAGAGCTGCCGCCGCCGATCGAGGTCGCCGAGGTCGAGCCGCCGCCCCCGCCGCCCGAGCCCGCGAAGCCCGAACCCCCGCCGCCTCCGAAGCCGAAGCTGGCCGAGAAGCCGCCGCCGCCTCCGAAACCGGAGAACGTCAAGCCGAAGCCGCGTCCGAAGCCCGTGATCCCGCAGATCGCGAAGGTCGAGCCGCCGCCCCCGCCCCCGAAGCCGCGCATGGAGCGACCGAAGCGGGAGATGCCGAAGCTCGCGCCGAAGCCGCGGGTGGCGATCGATCGGATGAAGGCGCCGCCGAAGAAGGCCCCGGCTCCCGAGCGGATCGCGCGGGCCAGCCGTGCGCCGAAGCCCGAGATGGCCCGCGTCGCGCCCGCTTTGACGGCGCCCGCGGCGCCGGCGTACGAGGCGCCGCCCCCGCCGGAGAAGCAGTTCCGCGTCGCGACCGCCCGCCCCACGGCGGGAGCGCGGCCGCGCCCGATGCCCGGTCTCGCGCCCGCGCCGGCCCAGCCGAAGGTGGCGCCGCCGCCGCCCGGACCGCGCCCGGATCGGACCCGCGCGCCTGCGCCGAGTCAGGCTCGACGACCGCGCGCGCCGGCTCCGGCGATGGCCGCGGCCGCCGTCCCGAACAAGCCGCGCCCGTCGCTGCCCGCCCCCGGTCGAACCGAGCGGACCGCCCCGAAGGCGCAGGCTCCCCGCCGGGCCCCGCGCCCGGCCGCGGCCCCCGCTCGGGCGCCCAGGATGCCCGTCGCCCCGCCGCCGCAGCTCGCGGCGCGTCAGGGGCGGTCTGCGCCGACTCAGGCGCCGTCTGAAGGTGTTCGCCCCGGTGTGGCCGGAGTCCCCCTCGGCTCGCTCGCTGCCTGTGTCAGCGACCGCGAAGAGGATCGCCTCAAGCAGGCGGTCGTCGCGGCCGTAAAGACGCAGGAGGAGTGTGTAAGTCGAAAGGGCACCTATCGATTCGTCGAGACCAAGAACCTGAATGCGTTCTTGATGTGGATCGATCGGGGGGCCGGGGGCGCAGCGGGCGATCGCTGCGACGAGCTTCGTAATGCACTCGAGTGTCTCGAGAGCGCCGGCCTTCGTGCGGCGCGTTAGAGGGAAAACGCGATGACATCCAACCCGATCCGCATCCTCGGCCTGACCGCGACCGTCCTGGTCGCGCTCTTCCTGGCCGTCGGCACGGCGCACGCCAACCAGCCGACCTGGGATGACTACCTCGACTTCGCCTACGTCTTCAGCTCTTCCGACGCGGAACAGCTGATGGATCGGCTCGACGGCTATGCGGCCGAGATCGGGCTGCCCCTCGACGCGTACATCAAGCGGACGATCGAGGACCGCGAGGCGAAGGGCGGCGAGGACTCGTCGGTCACGCGTCGCCGCGCGATCGCGCAGCTCCTCCAGTACCTCTCGACGCGCGAGCCCGCCGAGCTCGACAAGAGCGTCGACACGATCGAGATCTTCGCGGACGAGAACAGCCGGCACGAAGATCGCTACTGGTACCACTACATCCACGCCCACCGCGCCCTCGAGCGGGGCAGCGACTCCGACTTCGTCCAGCACGTTCTCGCGCTCTGGATGGACGTGGTCGTTCCGCTCGAGTCGCCCTTCGAGACCCTCCAGGCCCTCTCGCTCTCGCAATCGGCGAACTCGGGCTTCGTTTCGGCCCTGCCCTACGTCTTCGAGAACGTTGCCCGGCTCACCCTCCTGCGCAGCCAGGAGATGGGCATGAGCATCGGCCTCGACCCGCTCGCCTCGGTCGTCCGGCTCCTCGCGGACCAGCGCGTCGGCGCGCACCCCGAAGTGATTCCCGTCGAGGCCTCCGTTCGCGACTACCTCGAGCGCATCATCAACCGTCTCGAAGGTCCCGAGTCCGATGGCGGCAGTTTGACCTTCACCCTCGTCCTCTTCGAGGCGACCAAGCTCCACGACGAGAGCCGAGGTCTGCTCGCGAGCGAGGGACTCTCCGACAAGACGATCGCTTCGATTCGCGCGGCCTCGTCCGCCTACGGTCGGGCGATCGACCTGGCGGAGACGCCGTCGGGTCAGTCGGCGGTCTACACCCGGGTGCTCCGCCAGATGGGCGAGGTGTTCGCCGCGAAGCAGCGCCTCGGGGTCGACCCCGACGTCGAGGTTCCGTTCACGATCGAGGGCGCGCTCCAGGTCTACGGCATGCTCCATGAGGCCCGCGACGGCGGCTGGGCGAAGCTCGGCTTCCGCACGAGCGGCTACGAGAGCTATCTCGAGTCGATGCGCGGTCTCTGGGAGGAGATCCAGGAGGCGACGCTCAACAGCGCCGACTACTACCTGTCCCGCGCCCTCGAGGATCCGGCCCGGAGCTCGGACCTGACCCGGAACGCCGCGCGGCTCTACGCCCGCTACCTGGCTCACTTCGACCGCTACGCGACGGCGGACGCGACGGACTACGTCCCGGACTCCGCCTACTTCGCCGCCTACGAGGCGGCGCGCGGATACGGTGACGCGTTCGTGGCCTACGGCTTCGCGAACCCGGGACCGGCGGAGATCCAGCTCGCGGTCGAGCGCTATCAGCTCGCCCTGCGCGCCTATCCCTTCGACCGTACGCTCTGGCCGGCGCTCACGACGGCCCTCGAGCGGCGGGGCCGCGCCAACGACTTCCTGGCGCTCGCCCGACCGATCGCCGAGACGGTCGCCGGCTCGCGTCACGCCGCGTCCTGGATCGCGCAGAACGGCGCGGGTTCGCGCACGATCGCGACCTTCCGCAAGGGGCTCGGGGACGAGCTCGTGCTCATGTACATGGGCTTCGCGGACGCGACGGGTCTCGCCGAGCTCGAGAAGAGCCTCGACGATCTCAAGACGCGCCGCGGGCAGCTTCGGAGCAAGCTCGACCAGCTGGCTTCCCGCCGCGATGCGAACCAGCGCGGCAACCCCGGCCCGGCCGCGATGGGCGCCGGCGAAGGCGAATCGACCGTCGCCTTCGGGACCGCCGAGTCGCGGCGAATCGCGCGCGAGCTCGAGGACGGGGGCCGTCAGCTCTCGAAGCTCGAGAAGCAGATCGCGGCGCGCGCTCGGGCGCTTCCGCTCTTCCGCGCGGTCGTCGAGAGCAAGGAGCTCGCCCCGGATCTGCGCAGCCAGCGCCAGCACCCGGTCCACACCCTTCTCCGCCGCCTCTACCACGAAGGCTAGGAAGCGAGGAACGAGAGATGACGATGATTCGAACCCACGCGCTCCGCGCACTCGCCTGCCTGGCGATCGTTCCCTTCCTCGCTTGTGCGGGTGGAGGCGAGCCCGACTTCGAGGCGATGGAAGCGGCGTCCGGCGTCGAGGAGGCGCCGCTCGGGGGCGAAGCCCTCGCCCAGCGCCGGATGGATCTCGACCGCGCCTGGCGCGACCTCATGCACTTCGAGGCGACCATGGAGAGCATGGTCGACCGCAAGGACAGTCGATCGGTCGCGCTCCTCGACGGCTTCCTCGACGAGTACATGGGCACCCATCTCGCCGCGCTTCTCCGCCCGCAGTGGCAGAGCAGTCATCCCGAGGTGATGGCCCTCGATGCGAACCTGCGCTTCCTGCAGGCCGAACTCTTCGCGCAGATGCGGTACACGCGTCGGGTGCAGGAGTCGATCGAGGACATCGAGAATCGCTTCCTCGGTCGCGAGGGCATGCTCGTCGAGTATCCGCGCGGAGAGCAGCGACCCCTCGGTGAAGCGCTTCAGATGCTCCGCGATCGCAAGTGGTCGAGCTGAGCGCCGATCCCAACTCACGAGAGGCGCTGATGGCTCCATCCAAGGAGCGCTGAAGGCTCCCTCCGAATCCAGACGACCTGCGTAGCACGCAAGGGGAATCCGAATGCTCGGTGATGAAACGATGACCTTCCTGGTGACGGGCGTAGCGCTCGCCGCCGTCTGTGTTCCCTTCTTCCAGGGGATCCGTATCTGTCTCGCGGGTTGGGCGGCGACGCGCCGCGTGCCCACCGAAGAGCTGCGCAAGAACCGCCCGGCGGACGACGGCAAGACTGAGCCGCTGGCCTGCCTGATGCTGCGAGTGCTCCAGAAGTCGCTCCGCGACGGCGAGCGCGAAGGGCAGCCGGCGGATTTCGTCTTCGATGCGACGCGTCAGTACGTCGTGAACGAGTACGAGCACAACTACGCACGGCTGATCACCATGTACGCGAGTCTGCTCCCGCCGATCGGCTTCATCGGGACGACCGGCGGCATGTTGATCCTCTTCCTCTCGATGCATCTCGCCGACGACTCCCTCGAGCTCGGCGCGCTCGCGATCGCGCTCACGTCGAGCGTCTTCGCTCTCGTCGCCTACGCGGCGCTCGAAGGCCTGAAGATCCGGATCTACGCGCGTCTCCTCGAGTCGCTCCGCGACGTGGAGGTGCTGTATCAGAAGGCCGACGCGCGCCGTGAGCAGGCTTCGGCCGATCGCTCGGCGAAGCCGTTGGGTGCGCCCGCTTCCGCCTGATCGGATCGCACCGCCGCGAGGCGGTGTCCTCCGCGAGGCGTGAAGCGAAGGCGCCGACGTCCGCGAGCGAACGGCGCGCGCGGCCTTCTGATCCCTCGCGACCTCCGGCCGCCGCGGGGCGCGCTTCTTGCCTTTCCCCCCGCGCCTGCTTAACTCCGGCCCTCGGAGGCGCAGGACGCGTGGGCAAGCCTGATTTCGATCCCTATTTCTCGCATTGGGCCGACGTTGCTGCGCGCAAAGTCGTCGCCGCCCATCCCCGTGAAGAGGGCGACGAACGCCCCATCGTCTGCGCGGCCGGGATCACGCCCTCGGGCGTCGTCCACATCGGGAACTTCCGCGAGGTCATGACCGTCGACCTCGTCGCCCGCGCGCTGCGCGACCAGGGGATCCCGGTGCGTTTCATCTATTCGTGGGACGATTTCGACGTCTTTCGCAAGGTGCCGAAGGACGCGCCGCAGCAGGAGATGCTCGCCGAGAACCTGCGGCGGAGCGTGGCGGACGTGCCGGATCCGTTCGCCGACGAGAAGGCCGAACCCGCGGACTCCTACGCGAGCCACCACATCGCGGCGTTCGAATCGAGCCTCGCGCCGCTCGGGATCGCACCGGAGTTCATCCGCCAGTCGAAGGCCTACCGCGCCGGGACCTATGCCGAAGGGATCCGCAAGGCGCTCCAGGACAAGGACGTGATCCGCGGCGTCCTCGACGAGTTCCGCAAGGAGCCCCTGGCCTCCGATTGGCTTCCGCTCGCGGGCTTCTGTCCGGCCTGCGGCCGAGACGATCTCGACTTCACCTGGGATGGCGACTGGACCGTCGATCTCCGCTGTCGGGACTGCGAGACCGAGTCGCGCGTGGATCTGCGCGAGGGCGGAAACGTGAAGCTGCCCTGGCGGATCGACTGGCCCATGCGCTGGGCGTACGAAGGCGTCTGCTTCGAGCCCGGCGGCAAGGACCACAGCTCCGCCGGCGGCTCCTACGACACGGCGAAGAAGATCGTGGGACCGGTCTACGACGGCTGGGCGCCGGAGTACGTGCCCTACGACTTCGTCCGGATCAAGGGGCGGGGCGGCAAGATCTCGAGCTCCGCCGGTGAGGCCGTCACGGTCGCCGACGCGCTCCAGGTCTACGAGCCGGAGATGCTCCGCTGGATCTTCGCGAGCCAGCGCCCCAACTCCGAGTTCCAGATCAGCTTCGACCTCGACGTGATCAAGCTCTACGAGGACTACGACCGCGCGATCGCCACGGCCTACACCCCGGACGACGGGAGCAAGAAGGACAAGAAGCGCCAGATCGTGCGGCGGACGATCGAGCTCTCCTCCACGGCCGGCCTTCGCATCTCAGCGGACGACGTGCCGATTCGGGTGCCTTCGTTCCGGCCGCTCTCGATGATCCTGCAGATCTACGACGGCGACGTGGAGCGGGCGCTCGCGTGGTACGAGGAGACGGGCGAGGTCGCGACCGACGCCGAGCGCGCGCGTTTTCGTATGCGCGCGGAGCGCGTCTGGAACTGGATCGTCGACTTCGCGCCGGACGAGTTCCGCTACCGGATCCGCGAGACGCCGGGCGACGCGACCCTCGAGGGCGAGCCCCGCCAGATCCTCGAGCGCCTGGTCGGCGTCCTCGAGGCGGATCCGGAGATCGCCGAAGACGCGCTGATCGGACACCTGAAGACGCTCTGCGACGGAACGTCGCTCGGTCCGAAGGAGTTCTATCCCTACGCGTACGAACTCCTGATCGCGCGCGAGAAGGGGCCGAAGTTGTCCACCCTGATCACGGCGATGGGCAGCGCGCGGGCACTGCCGCTGCTCCGGGCCGGGCTGGCCTGATCGAGCGGCCGCCGCCGATTCCTCCACGGGCCGCGCGAGGCGCTCGCCCGGGGGCTCGAGGCTCTCGGAATCGAGCCCAGGCGTTTCTCTTCGTTTACCTGTTCCCCGCCATGTTAGGCTGATCGGGTTGCCCCGTGAGGGGCGGGCGACGATCGCCACCTGGATCTCCCGGGTCGGGGTCGTCTCGACAGGAGGAACGGGTGATGAAGAAGATCGAGATCCGTATTCGCAAGTCGCTGTGGGTGACACTCGTCGCGTTGCTGCTCGCTCCGGCTGCGAGCTGGGCGGAAGGCGGTTCGTCGCTGCGAATCGTGCTGACCAACGACGACGGCTTCGAGACCGAGAACATTCAGGCGCTCTTCGATGCGCTCGTCGACGCGGGCCATGACGTGATCATGGCCGCGCCCTATCTGGGCCAGAGCGGAACCGGCGGGCAGATCGCTTTCCTGCGGCCGATCCTGCCGACGTCGGAGCCGTCGGAGGGGGGACTGCTTCCGGCGGGCTCGCCCGGCGTCGGGCCGACCACGATCGCGCCCCAGCAATTCTACGTCGACGGGTCGCCGGCGGCGTCGGTACTCTACGGGATCGACGTCGCAGCAGAGCAGATCTTCGGAGGGCCGCCCGACCTGGTGTTGTCCGGCCCGAACGAGGGCAACAACCTCGGCCTCGTCACGCCTCACTCGGGTACGCTGGGTGCGACGGTGACCGCACTCAACCTCGGGATCCCGGCGATCGCGATCAGCGCGGACAGCGAGGACGAGACGGCCGAGGAGGCGGAGCTGATCGCGGCGATCACGCTTCGCGTCGTGGAAGCGGTCGCCGGCCGCCACGGAATCCGCTTGCCCCACGGCACCGGCCTGAACGTGAACATCCCGGACGTCGACCCGGCGAACTCGGCGGACGACTACGACTTCGCGCTGACCCACGTCGGGACGGCCACGAACATCGGCCTGCAGTTCTACGAGCAGATCGGCGACAGCCCGATCGCCGTCGCGTTCGGAATCCCGGCGGGCACGCCCTTCCCGGGTGTCTCGGTCGAGATCCCGTACACGGTGGCCGGCTATGCCGAGGACACGTCCACGCGAAGCGAGGGCAACGTGCTCGGCGGCACGACGGTGACGGTGAGCCCGATCCAGGGCACCTACCAGGCCGACTTCTTCCGGAGTCTCGTCGTGCGGCGCAGCTTGCGGGGTCTCTTCCACTGAGGCGCTGAAGCGATGTGCCGATGATCACGGGCCGCTCGTCCGCCGATCTCGGATCGGTCCGACGGGCGGCCCGTCGACGCTCGGCGCCGGGTTCTCGGCGGAGACCGCTATCTTCCAGCCATGCCCGCGACGCCGGACCTCGTCGAGCTCGTTCGCTGCCCCGCTTGTGGGGCGAGTCCGTCCGCGGGCGAATCGAGCCTCGACTGTGCGTCCTGTGGTGCCTTCTATCCGATCCACGACGGGATCCCCTGGCTCTACCGCGATGTCCCCGGTTCGCGGGCGCAGTGGGCCGCCAAGCTCCAGCGCTTCCGCACGGAGCTGCTCGCAGAACTCGACGAGCTCGACGCGGCGATCGCGCGCGACGACCTCGTCGACTCGACCCGGGAACGGCTCGCGCGACAGCGCGCGGGACTCGAGCGGTTCGGGGAGCAGGTGATGACGCTGCTCGCCCCGTTCTCCTTCGAACACGGCGAAGCGGGCGCGGTCCTGCCGACGGATCGGATCCCGAGCGCCCAGCACGTGACGAGCTATCTCGACACGGCCTATCGCGACTGGGCGTGGGGCCAGGCGGAGATCGACGAGACGACGGCCCTCGCCGCGCCGCTCGTCGGCGAGGCGTTCACACGCGCCCTCGTGCTCGGCGGCGGTCCGGGGCGATTCGCCTGGGAGTTGGCGAGGCGAGCGCCGGAAGCGACGGTGGTCCAGCTCGACCTGAATCCGCTGCTCACGCGGATCGGGTCACTCGCGTCCGCGGGCGAGTCGATCCCGCTGACCGAGCTCGCCCGCTTCCCGCTCTCCGTCGAGGACGCCGTCGTCGATCAGACCCTCGAAGCACCGAGCGAGAGCGCCAATCCCCCGATCTTCCTGCTCGGCGACGCCTTCGCCCCGCCCTTCGCGGACGAGACCTTCGATCTCCTCGTCACGCCCTGGTTCCTCGACATCGTGCCCGAGGCCTTCCCGTCCCTCGCCGCCCGTCTCGCTCGTCGTCTCGCGCCCGGCGGCCGCCTGGTCGGCTTCGGTCCGCTCTCCTTCGAGAGGCAGGGCCCGGCGGATCGGCTCACTCCGGAAGAGATCGCCGATGTGCTCGATGCTTCGGGCTGGGAGGTCCTGCAGGCCGGAACGGAGACCGTGCGGTACCTCCATTCTCCGCACGCGATGCCGCGTCGGAACGAGGAGATCTTCGCCTTCGAAGCGCGTCGGCCCGAAGCCCTCGGCGACGTCGCGCCCTTCGCGTTCTATCCCGAGTGGATGACGGATCCGCGCAAGCCGATCCCGGCGGATCCGCGCTTCGAATCGCTGCGCGCCGAACGGATTTTCGACGTCGAGATCCTGAAGTGCATCGACGGCCGCACGACCATCGAAGACCTCGTCGTCATCCTCGCGAGCCAGTACGGCCTCGCCGAGGACCGCTGTCGGGCGACGGTCGAGCGCTTCTTCGCGCGCTGGTTCGAGGACGAAGGCGGGATCGGTCGCTAGGCGACGCGTCCGCCGTCTCGGACCCGAAGGCGCTGGCCCGAAACGAAGACACCCGCCACGACGCGACCCCAGCGGTCGAATCGGGCGGGTGGCTGCGGCTGGAACGCGCCTCGGCGGGGAGCCACGGCGTCGGATTCCATGGAACGCGGCGGGTCGAACGAGGAGTGCGCCGCGGCCCGGAGAGAAGGGCTCAGGCCGACTGCGCGACGTTGCCGAGGACGACGTCGAGCTCGGGGACGTTGTCGGCGAGGACCGCGCGGCTGCGGCGCAGGCTCACCTTCACGGCCTCGTTGCTCTTGCCGACCTTCTCGGCGATGGCCTTGATCGAGTGGCTCTCGCCGTAGCGCAGGTGGAAGATCTCCTGGTGCGCGGGGCGTCGGTTCTCCGAGAGGATCTCGTCGCAGCGGTCGAGGACGCGCGCCGCGTCGACCTTGCGTTCGATGGTCGACTCGACCGGCTTGTCGTCGAGCTCCCGGGCATCCTTCGGGCCGACCATCCAGCGGGAGCAGTGGCGGAAGAAGCGCGAGCAGACGTTGTGGGCGATGCCGAAGGTCCAGGTCAGGAGGCTCGAGCGGCCCTCGAAGGAGGGGAGCGAGCGGTAGAGCTGGACGAAGGTCTCCTGGGTCAGGTCCTCGGCTTCCGCCGGATCGCCGACGCGCTTGAGCGTGAAGGCGTATACCCGCGGGAAATAGTTGTCGTAGATCTCCGAGAAGGCCATCTGATCGCCGGCGAGCACGCGGTCGACGAGCTCGCGGTCACGGGCGCGGTCGCTCTCGGAGGTCTGGTTCCGGGTCTTGGAGGGTCGCTGGGGCTGCATGTCGTTCACTCCTGATTGAGTCGGCGAATTCGCCCGGCCGACTCGGTCCTCGTTCTGTGAATGCGGCCCTAGAGTGTTCTGGATCACGGATTCCCACTGTGAAGCACTTCACACAAGGATCAGTTTTTCCCGGGTCTGCTGCGCGTGAGGCGCTCTAGACGAGAATTCCCCCGGATTCTCGACAGGAGTGTGCCCGCCCGGCCGGATGGGGGACGGGCCTCCGGCGGGCTTCTCGTGGCGGCTGAAACGCGCCTGAGGGCGGTTTCGCGGCCGTCGACGGCGAGCTGAAACGGAACTGAGGGCGGTTTCAGCGGTCGATCAGGGCGGGGTCGGGAGGCCCGTGGTCTCACCGAGCCCGAGCATCAGGTTCAGTGACTGGATCGCCACGCCCGACGCGCCCTTGCCGAGGTTGTCGAGGATCCCGACGAGCAGCACGTGGCCGGCGGCGTTCGGGAGGACGTGGAGGCGCAGCCCGTTGGTGTCGTTCAGGACCTGGGGGTCGAGGGCGAAGTCGTCGACGGGCTCGAGACCCCGGAACTCGGCGACCTGGACGAAGGGCTCGCCCGCGTAGCGCTCCGCCAGGACCTGCCAGACCTGCGCTCCGGTCGTGCCGGCGGGGAGCAGGCTCCGATGGATCGGGACCTCGACGCGCATGCCGCACTTGAAGGGGCCGACCGCCGGAACGAATTGCGGCGGGTGCTCGAGCAGCGTGTAGGTCTGCATCTCGGGCACGTGCTTGTGGATCTTGTCGAGGGCGTAGGGGGCCTCGTAGGGCAGGCCGACGCGGCCTTCGTCCGGGGACTCCCAGCGCTCGATCAGCGTCTTTCCGCCGCCCGAGTAGCCGGACAGGCCGTGGACCGAGAGGCCGGCGCTCTTCGCGAGCAGGCCCTCGTCGACCAGCGGCCGGACCAGCGGGATGAAGATCGAGGGGTAGCAGCCGGGATTGCTGACGAGCTGGGCGTTCGCGATCGCGTCCCGGTGGTCCGGGGTCAGCTCGGGCAGGCCGAAGACCCAGTCCTCGGCGACCCGGTGGGCCGAGCTCGCGTCGACGATCCGTCCGCCGCTCTCCTTGGCCCAGCCGGCGGCTTCGATCGCCGCGTCGTCCGGCAGACAGAGGACCGAGACGTCCGCCTCGGCGATCGCCTTCTTCCGGGCCTCCTCGGATTTCCGTTCCGACTCGGGCAGCGTCCAGATCTCGCAGTCGTCCCGTCCCGCGAGCCAGTCGCGGATCCGGAGGCCGGTCGTGCCGACGTGGCCATCGATGAAGATCCTGGGGGTAGACATGGCGGCGGACCGTAGCAAAAGGGGCCGAGCGCAACGATTTCGGCCTTCCTGCTCCCGGATCGGGCCGGCTTGGACCGTCGGACGGGTCGGGTCTGCCGAAGGACGATGCCTTCACGCGCGCTTCTGCGTACCGTGGGGCGCGCCGCGCGACGCTGCGCGGGTGCGTGGAGTGTAAGATGAGTGAAGAAGAGACGAGTCTCGATCGCGTGATGTCCGGGAAGACCTGGGAGGAGTTCTGCGACACCTTGAAGGCGGCCGGGAACGTGATCCTCGCCGAGGGCTCTCCGACGGATCCGCTCGATCGCTCCGAAGGCTTCCGGTACCTCTCGCGGATCACCCGTGCGTCCCTCGAACAGTTCATCGAGCACGCCGATCCGAAGGCTCCGGTCCTCCACCGCCCGGTCCACGAGACCGCGAAGATCGGCGCCGACAATCCCGACAACTACTACCAATCCGCCGCGATCTCGGGGCAGTACGACTACCGGATCCGGGGCCAGCGCGGAACGATCCATTACATCGACTTCGGGACCCAGTCCGATGGCGTCGCGGGAAGCGGCGAGTCGACCCAGGCGGGACACCTCGATGTCGCCGACATCGAGATGGACGCGGACGGGAACTTCGAGATCCTGCTCTCCTGCGAAGAGAAGCCCGGCAACTGGCTGCCGATGCAGCCGGACACGTCGATGCTCATCGTCCGCCAGACCTTCCTCGACCGCGACGTGGAGGTCCCGGCGAAGCTCGTGATCGAACGGATCGGGGGCGACGGCAAGCCCACGCCGCTCACGCCGGAGGCCCTCGACGGCGGACTCAAGCAGGCGTCGGGTCTCGTGCTCGCGTGCTCGTCCCTCTTCTCGAACTGGGCGCAGGGGTTCCGCGCGAACCACAACAACCAGCTGCCCAAGTTCGACGACTCGGTCTCGATGGGCGCCGGGGGCGATCCGAACATCTGTTACTACCACTCGTACTGGGAGCTCGCGCCCGACGAGGCCCTCGTGATCGAGGCCCAGGTTCCCGAGTGCGAGTCCTGGAACTTCCAGCTCGACAACCACTGGATGGAGAGCCTCGACTACCGGTACTTCAAGATCCACGTGAACAAGCACACGGCGCAGTACCAGGAGGATGGCTCCGTTCGGATCGTCGTGGCGCACGAGGATCCCGGCGTCCCGAACTGGATCAACACGGTCGGGCACGCGCGGGGCACGATGTGCTTCCGCTGGATCCGGGCGAAGGAGCACCCGCAGCCGGCGACCCGCGTGGTCAAGTTCTCCGAGATCCCGGGGCGCGCGTGAGCGAGGGCTGCCAGGTCCCGCCCTTCCCGCTGCCGATGCGCGCGGCGCTGGGAGCGTGGAAGGCGGTCGCGCGGCTCGGCGTCGGCGTGCCGCGCTTCGACGAGGCCCGGATGATCGCCGAGGCGAGGCGGAACACGGGCCTCCACGACTTCGGCGACGACGACTTCGTCGAGCCGATGCGGCGGCTCTTCTACTCGTTCGAGGAGGAGGCGGGGCTCCACCTGCTGGGACGCGCCGTGATGCGCGGCGCCGCGGTCCGTGCGCTCGAGTGCCGGCTTCGGTTGAACCAGCTCCGCGATCTCCATCCGGAGCTCGTGACGCTCCCCGTCGATCGCCCCGTCTTCATCACCGGGATGCAGCGCACGGGCACGACCAAGCTCCACCGTCTCCTCTCCTGCGCCGACGAGCTCCGCCATCTTCCGGCGGTCGAGGCCCTCCGGCCCGCGCCCATGGGCCGGCCGATCGCGAACGAGCCCGGCGACTTCGAACGTCGCGCGCGACAGGCGAAGATCGCCGAGTGGGGGATGAAGTATCTGTCCCCGGATCTCTTCGCGATCCACCCCATCGAGGCGGACTCGCCCGAGGAGGACGTCTTCCTCTTCGACGTGACCTTCATCAGCCCGGCGGTCGACGCCTCGCTCTCGGTTCCGTCCTATACGCGTTGGATCCGCGAGATCGATCAGCGTCCGCCCTACGCCTACGTGCGCCGCCTGATCCAGCTGCTCCTCTGGCAGCGCCCCGGCCGGTACCTGGGCAAGACGCCCCACTACCAGGAGAACCTCGACGTCCTCTTCGACGTGTTCCCCGACGGCAAGGTCATCCATACCCATCGCGATCCGCGCAAGGTCGTCCCGTCCTTCGCGAGCATGATGGCCCACGCGGGTGCCCTCCTGACGAACGACGTCGACGGCGCCGAGGTCGGCCGACGGGTCGCCGATCAGATGGCCAACAGCGTGGAGCGCGCGATCGTCGCGCGACAGGCGGTCGGCGAGGGGCGGGTCCTCGACGTCCACTACCTCGATCTGATCGGGGACACGATGGGCACGATGCGGAAGATCTACGACTTCCTGGAGCTCGACTGGTCCGAGGGGGCCGTCTCGCGCATGCAGCAGTGGGTCGGCGCCAACCCGCAGCACAAATACGGTCGACATCGCTACACCCTCGCCGACTTCGGCCTGGACGGCGACGAGCTCGACGAACGATTCAAGGCCTACCGCGAACGCTTCGGCGTCGAGCGGGAAGAGCAGGGGAGGGCGTGATGGCGAAGCCGCCGCTCGATACGGACATGACGGGACGCGTCTGCCTCGTGACCGGCGCGACGGATGGGCACGGACGCGCTCTCGCGAAGCTGCTCGCGGCGCGAGGAGCCGAAGTCGTCGTCCACGCGCGAAGCGAAGACAAGGCCCGCCGGGTCTGTGCCGAGATCGCGCGCGAGACCGGGGCGAAGGAGCCGGAGATCCTGCTCGCGGACCTGTCGCGGGCGAGTGACGTCGATGCCGCCGTCGAGCGGTATCGCGCGAGCGGCCGTCCGCTCCACGTGCTCGTCAACAACGCGGGGCTCGTCGGTCTCGGTCGCGAGACGAACGAGGCCGGCTACGAGATGACCTTCGCGGTCAACTATCTCGCGATGTTCCGCCTGACCCTCGGGCTGCTGCCTCTCCTCGAGACCTGCGGACCCGCCCGGATCGTGAACATCTCGTCGGACACCTACCGGGTGGCGAAGCTCGAGCTCGACGACCTCATGCTCGAACGCGACTACGGGATCATGAAGGCCTACGGCCAGTCGAAGCTCGCGATCCTCTACTTCACGCTCGAGCTCGCGCGGCGCATCGAGGGGCGCGGCGTGTCCGTCAATGCGGTCGATCCCGGGCCGGTCGCTTCGAACATCGGTGCGAACAACGAAGGGCTCGCCTATCGCCTGGTCGGGCCGCTGATCCGTGGCCTCTTCCCGAGCGCCGAGCGCGCGGCGCGGACGGCGCTCTGGGTCGCGACGGATCCCGGCCTCACCGAGCGGAGCGGTGGCTACTACCGGTCGCTCAAGCACCGGGTCGATCCGCTCGACTTCGATGCGGAGACGAGCGATCGGCTGTGGGCGGAGAGCCTGCGGCTGAACGAGATGTCCGACCCGCTCCGCGACTGAGTCGGCGGGCCGCGGTCAGCCGACGCCCGTCGGTTGGGAAAAGACGGCGAGCGAGATCACCGTCAGCAGGACGAGCAGCCCCGCCGCCAGGCCGGCGTGCACCTTCGGCTCGTCCGAGAGCGCGCCGGCGACTCCCGCGGCCAGCACGGCCGCCTGGATGCCTCGCAAGGGATGGAGCAGCGGGATCCCGAGGACGAAGGTTCCGGCGGATCCGATGGCGATGACCCAGAGACACACGCCCGAGAAGAATCGTCGGCGCACGGCGAAGTAGTGGCTCCGCCAGGAAGTGACTTCACTCGGGTCGTCGGGAATCAGCGCGCAGACGTTGAAGTAGAGGAGCGCGGGGTTGGCGAGGACCAGAAGAAAGGCCGGAAAGGTCCATTCCACGTCCCGGTAGAGCCAGAAGGCCCAGAAGACGACGGCGGTCGCGAAGAGTTTGCAGAAGACGAAAGCGAGATGGATCCAGAATCGACGCTCGGGATCCAGCGCGTGGGGAAGGCCGCCGACGAGACGCATCGCCGAGAACGAGAACACGAGGGAGAAGGCGATCGCGAGGTACTCGAAGAGGGTCATCGTCGATCCAGCCTTTCGGTCGACTGCGTCATTCAGGTCGTCTTTCGCGGCTTCGGGCGCTCGGACCCGTTGGCCGCCGGACGGGTCGGCTTCGCTTCCCGCGCTCAGTGGTCCGCCACGAAGTAGGTGAGCGAACGGATCAGCCCCGCCTCCACCTCGAAGAGATCGACGACGTGCATCGACGTACCGTCGGCGAGCGCGATCCGGATCTCCGCAGCGACCCGTGGTCCGGAAGCGAGGAGCTCGCCGACGAGCTCGGGCGTCGGGCTCGCGTTGGCGATCGACTCCGCGTAGAACGCGCGGATGGCCTCTCTTCCGGACGTCACGCGCCCCAGTCCGATCAGCGCCCCCGACGCGTGAAAGAGATCCGCGACGCCCGGGTCGCGGCTCCGGATCCGATCGAAGTACGCGAGTACCGTGTCGGTCGCAGGTCGGTCCGTCGCCATCGTTCGACTCCCGTGAGGATTCAGGTCGTGGCGAGCCCGTGCTCGCGCCGCTCCATCCCGCCTTACCTCGACTCGGTCGCCGGAGCTGAGCCCGGCAGGGCGCATGATTGGCGGAATAACTCTGATCCAGGGAGAGTCGCCCATCCAAGGGACGAGAGCGAACCCTTCGACGCCTCTCAGCCTGCGAGCGCATCCAGGGAACGTCTCAGGTTCCGCCGAGCGCGCTCTTCGAGACGCTCGAAAAAGTACTCGGTGTGGTAGAGCCTCGGGCGCGCTGCGAAGTGGGAGAGAATCCTGGTTCGCGCTTTTCGGTACGCGTCTTCTGGGACCCACTCGTATTCCCGTCGGATCTGCTCTTCGTAGGCTCCGAAGCGATCCTTGGCCGCGCCCAGGATGGAGAGGTCGATGTCGAGCAGCAGCCGCTGGTCGTCGTCGGAGGGGACTCCCGTGTGCGCCGTGACGAGAATGTGGCGTGCGACGGCCTCGGTCCGGGCGGCACCGATCCCCCCGATCGCGGTCGAGGCCCAGTCGGCGCTTCGGGCTTCGTTGTCCGAGGCCTTGGTGTCGTAGATCGCGTCGTGGAACCAGATCGCGAGTTCCAGCGCACCGCGATCAGCGAGCGTCGCCGGTGAACCGTCCAGCTGGCCGAAGCACTCGGCGAGATGGTCGGTCGTGTGATACGCGCGGTGGGGTTCGTCGTAGGCCGCGACGAGCTCCTCGAAGAGCCCCGTCGGAGCCTCGATCCCTACGCGTTGCCAGGTTTGCTGCCACCGAGTGTGAAGATCCACCGTTGGTCTCGTCCGTCGAGTCGCGCAGCGCGTGCTCTCGAGGTTCGTTCCAGCCTTCTCCTGGAAGGTAGGCGTTCGGGCGTCGAGCGGCACGAAGGGCGTCGCGAGTGCAGCGGCCTGTCGCGCAGCATGCGGAGAGGCCTATCCGCGAGTCAGCGATCCGACACAGACGACACCGGCAGAGATCCCAAAGAAGCCACCCATCGATCCGAACGAGAACCACTCTGGAAGCAATGCCAGAGAGAGTCCGAGGGCGGCAACCGAAAGCAGAAATCTCGAAGCCAGGTCCAGTCGAGGGAAATGTGCGACTCGCTGAAAGGCGTCTACGAACGCGATGAGGAGCACGGCCGTGAAGGATCCGAGGAGTCCTCCCACCAGGCCACTCTGATCACGAAGACCCCAGTAGCCAGCGATCGTCAACAGGAAGACGATCATCGTGCAGCCACCGAGATACACGGCGAAGAATTTCACGTGGACCGACCTCGGTCTGCCGCGTCGCCGCATACCGCATACCGCATGCCGGATCAGCCGATCCGCCGCGAGTTCGCCGGGGCAGACTGATCGAGGTCCGACCATCATGGCCCTGTGAGGGGATCGGCTTCGAAGGAGAAGCGCCAGGAAGCCGCGGAGATCCGAGATCCTCTGGGCGAATCGACCGCCAGGACGAAGGCCTTTCATGCGGCTGGAGGCTCGCCCGTCAGATATCGACTCACGGGATCGTCCGACCACACCTGAATCTCGACGAAGATCTCGAAGGGACGTCGGTGGTACCCGTCGTACGCGAGATCGAGTTGCGGATCGGGGAGTCCCCACCGCTCGGCGATCGCGGGGATCTCATCCAGCAGAAACACCTGTTCATGATAGGGCTTCGGCTCTTGTGGGAATCCGAACTCGAGACTGAGCGCCATCGCCACGAAGCTGTCGGGGTACGTCACCGAGGTCGATCGCGGCGGTAGGTCCTTCAGGTCGATTCGAATCGCGCGCGTGTCGGGATAGAGTCCGGCGAACCAACGGCACTCCCCGAGACAGAAGTAGTGTGGAGATGCCCGCTCCGTCATGCCGCCTCGGGTCTCGAACATCTGCCGGAGGCGCGACTCGGTCCGCCGACGCATGTCCATGTACTTCGGGCCGTAGGTGCGCTTGTACGCGTCGTCGGATCGCGAGTCTCGGCTCAGATCGCGAAGAACGTCGTCGAGTGTATTCCCTTCCAGGTCACTCAGGTTCTGGAAGGGGTGTCGTCGACCGTCGTAGTAGTGCGTCGCGAAGTCAGGGACCTTCGTAGGGACCACCTCCTTCCTCGCAGTGGGCTGATCGAGGTAAGGGGATCGTAGCCTGTCGGCCCGAGCGACCTTGGGCGCGAAGCGCCGGGAGACCGCGGAGCTCCATACCCGACTCAGGAAGATGTCTTACGGGTTCAGAGGCTCGCTATGCGGCTGCGGCGGGGATCAGCGGAAGATCCGATCGCACGCGACGACCAGCCCGGGAAGCACGAGTACAACGAATCGCGCGAGAGCCAGGGTTCGGCCGAGCGAAGAGGTTCCGAGCTGCTCAGGCTCTCCGCTGTGTCGCGCCATGTCCTCTTCTGAGATCAACACGACGAACACGAAGATTCCCACGGTTCCGATCGCGATTCCCGTCCACAGGTAGCCGGCCGCGAAGAGTAGACCCCACCCCACGAGCGCTGCGGCGCCACCAAGGATTGAGGGAAGATCTCGAAGACTCAGATCTCGATGATTCGCGTTCCGGCCAGCGCTCACATGCTACGGATCGACCGAGCGAAGGCTGAGCTGAAGCCGTACAACGAATCAGTCAAATTCCTGCGGCGCTTGCCATCGTCGCCATCTGGAGTAGATCCAGGTCGTCGCGAGCACAGCACGAGCGGCCTTTTCGGTGGAGCCGAGATGGGGATGAAGAGGTCGCACATCGCCAGCCAACGCCCTGTCGGCTTCGAGAGCTTGTTGTTCGGCGGTCGTCGATGGTGCTAGGGATGCCAGGTCTCGCCGCAGATGTCGTGTTCGCGACACTCCTGACGAGCGTTCTCTTCGTATTGCTCCCACTCGCGACTCGCCGCTTGGCGGAGAGACTCACAGCGCTCGGGTTCATGCGAGTGAGCCTCGAGACACTCTCGGTAGTCGGCTCTGGCTTGCTTCGTTTGTTCGAACTGCGCTTGAACGCAGCCCGCGGCAGCCAACACAGCGAAGGCCAACGTCAGGAGCGGCCTCCCGCCGACGGATGCAGGATTCGAGCGAACGTTTCGGATCAGCATAGTCTGCGCATGCCGCGTGACGGATCAGCCAATCACCGGCGGAGTTCGCCGGGGAGGACGGTTCGAGGTACAGCGATCGTAGCCCATGGACACGAGCGGCCTTGGGCGCGAAGCGTCAGGGGCGGCGTAGCCCCGTTGCAAACTCGAGAAACTGTCTGTCGGGTGCAGCGCCTTGCTATTCGGCGTGCGCGTCCGGGCACGAGTAGACGGTCATCATCAGGCGAGTCGCGAATCGTGTTCCGTCTTCCGACCAGTACTGGCGGGATCGATTTCCGCACTCGTCCAGAGAGTCTCGAAATCGAAGCGTAGCAGTCGGAACGCCGCGGACTTCAAGTCGCCCCTGGCCCGCTTCGAGCGAATCGACCACCAACCGGAGCAAATAGCGCCGGCTGGATTCGTCGAGAAGCGCTATCTGGCGAGAGCGATCGGCGAGCTCGTCGAATGACGAGAGGGCGTGCGGCTTCAATCGGCCCTCGTCGATCATTTCCTCGATCCGATCTTGCACCAGCCCGCGGTCTAGTTCGATCTGCGCTTCGCCCCAACTGAACTGAACAACTGCCTCGGAGAACGTGCCGGCGAGGTTCACAGATGATGCATTCTCACATTCGCGCGCGGAGCATGGCGGATATGACGCGCAGCCATTGACTAGCTGCAATGTGAGAATGAGTATCGGCAGGAAGCGTGTCGATACGGTCATCGTCACTCGCAGGGCATGCCGTACTACGGATCAGCCCATCACTTGCAGACTTCGCCGGCGCGGGCTGATCGAG
The DNA here is from genome assembly GCA_024742285.1 of bacterium. Classification (NCBI taxonomy): domain Bacteria; species bacterium. Next base: position 85,567 of record JANSYR010000009.1, read on the forward strand.
GTATCGCGATCGTAGCGAAGCGGCACGAGCGGCCTTGGACGCGGAGCGTCAGGAGGCCGCGGAGCCCCGTTCCAATTTCGGCCAACTGTCTGTCAGGTTCATGGGCTTGCTATTCGGCGGACCTAGGGCTCAGAGACCGGGGACCAGAGCACAAGGACTCCGCCGTGGACTTCGGCGGTCTCTTCGACCAATGCACTCTCGGCGTTCAGCTCTTCCACGGAGAGAACGAAGCGCTTTCTCGCATGGCAGTCGTACGCCCCGCTCGTCTGATCGACGATCACTTCCGAGGCGAAGCCGATATTTCCGAGTGATTCGCAGGCTTCGGACGCGGCTTCGTATGTGTCGAAGACGAGCTCGAAGTCGATCAAATGGGGCTTCTCGAGCTCCCACCCGGCATCTCGAGCAACCTCGATCATGTGCGCATTCAGCTCGCGTCTGGAGCTCGACGGCGACATCGGGTCGCAGCCGACGGCTACGAAGAGAATCACGATTGCCGCGGTCGAGATTCGGCTCATGCGGTCGGTGTCTTCCGCATAACGGATCAGCCGATCACCTGCGGGCTTCGCCGGCGTCGGTCCGATCAATGTTCAGAGTCTGCCGCCAGGTGGCATGAGCCGACCTCTTTCGGCGTACAGCTGGAAGTCTGGGCGGCGGAGGCCGCGCACGCAAGGCCAACCGCCCGCCAGGTGCAGCGGCTTGTTATTCGGCGTTTTTGCCTCGAAGAATCATGACCGCAAGCGCAGTCGCCACCACGAGTAGAAACGAGGATTGAATCGAGAGCGGCGTCTCGAAAGATCCTTGAACGACGTTCCGACCGATTCGGTATGCGTGAATCAACGCGAACTCGACCGACTTCGGATCATCGACCTGGTATTCAACGCCGCTTGGGATCGTCTCCGCCCAGGTGATCACGAATGGTGAGTACGCATACAGCGACACAAGCACGGCGACGACCACGATCGATCCGGCAACGACGTATCTCATCTGCTTAGCATGCCGCATAACTAGCTGGCCGCCAGATAGCCGCCCACTGGCTGCCTGCAGTGCTACCGGTTAGCACGGTCGGTTGGGGCGGAAGGCAGACGCAGTCGAGCCGCATCTGGGGGGACGAATACAGTGATCGAACCGGCCAGCGGGGGTTGAGAAGCTCGCGAGCGTGTCGCTCTTCACCAACGCAAGTGCCCGGCCCCTGCGGAAGCGTGTCCAGGTCAACGAGCGACGCTGACTCCGGGCGCAGGGCTACTCCTCGAGACGGACCCAACCGAATCCTGAGAGACACTGTTCGAGCGTGTCGACGGTTCCGAGTGCTGCACACGTTCCGCGAGCGTCACGTCGCAGGCCCGGCAGCGCCTTGGTCTCTTCGCGAGGCACGAACGCCAAGATTCGTCCGTCCGCGAGTCGGAAGATTATTGTGTTCGCGGACATCATCGTCAGGCATTCCGCCAACTCAGCGCCCGCGCGGCCTCCGCGTCGATCGCATTCGCGCTTCCACTGATCGAAGACGCCCTGCGTCCGTCGGTCATTCTCGGGCCCGAATCCAGGGTCCCGGAGACTCGATTCGTAGGGTGACTTGTCTTCGTCAGGGCAGGGTTCGTTCCGCTCCTCGTTCTGCGCCTTTCCGACGAGTCGACAGGTCGAATCGCATTCGAGGCCTTCGAGCTCCATGCCGTCATCGCGGATGAACGACGGCTCCAGGGCGTAGACGGTCCACCGGAATCCCATCTCACGACCTGCTCTTGACACCTGCCTCCGCCGGAGTGGCGCACGGAAGGCATAGCGAGAACCCGCCTCCGCCTCGAAGGCGATGCTGCAGGTCATCGACACGATGGGAGTCCCGAACATCCCCCGCCCCGCGTTTCGCGAGAACCCGAGAACGTGCCTGCCGGGCAGGACCTGGGCGGTGCTCGTCCCGACGTCTTTGCCGTCGACACTGACGAGCCTTGCGCGATCTCGCGTCTCGATGACAGCGATCTCACTCGACTCGCGTTCGGGGCCGGCGTACATCCGGGCGGATTCACACGCGAGGAGGACCATGGAAAGGGCGGTCAGGCTGGCGAAGCGGCGGGTCATGGCATGCCTGACCTGGTTCGATCGGGTTCGATCTCGCGAGTATTCTCGAACGAGTCGATCATGCGTGATCCAGCGAGACGTTTCAATCGACCCGGCCTGCGAGTGGCTGCCCTCGCTGCCATCGAGGACCGTAGAGATCGTCGATGCCGAGCCCAGCCTCGAGCCGATCCTCTCCACACGGCGCTACAGGCGGCGGATCCAGCGCCTCGAAGACTTCGCGCACCCGTCCGTCCTCGGCATCGAACGTCAGCCGCCCCGTGCGGAAGCCGAAGAGGACCTTGATCTCACCGACCACCGTGTCGCCCGCGACGAGGTGGATCGGCTGCCCGTAGTGGCGCTTCGCGAAGAGCTCGAACGCGCGTCGTCCGTCGGAGCGTAGCTGGACCTCGATTTCCGAAGTCTCGTCGGGGTCGGCGCGGACCGCCGCCACGTTCGATGCGCAGAGGTGGAAGACGGGTTCGGCGGATCGCGGAGCCAGGGCGCACGCGCTGATCGCGAGGGCGAGGCCCGAAGCAAGGATCCGTTCGGTCCGCGTCCCCGACATCATGCTCAGAAGGGCCCTGCCGGGTCGGAGCGGCCTTCCCGGATCTGTCGCCACCCGATGAACGCGAGCGTCGGCGCCAGCACACCCAGCCCGTTCAGCGCCACGCCACCCCATCTCGCCCAGGGCGACGGCCAGAGCGACGGGTCCGCCACGAGCGCGTTCTGGATCGTGAGCAGCGCCGGGACGGCGAGGAGCGACGCGATCGCGACGTAGACGCCCGGGAACGCCCGGACGAGCGCATAGAGCGCGCCGGTCGACGCGACCGCGAAGATCGCGACGTTCCCCGACGCGGTCGGGCCGAGGGCCTGCTCCCCCTGGCCGAGACGCCAGAGGCCGACGATCTGCCACAGCGCGACGAGTACGCCGTAGGCGATCTGGAGCTGGACGGCGAGGCGCATCGTCGGCGGAATCATGGCTGGATACTAGGCGCTGACGCTCCGGATGCCGCCGGAGCGATCGGCGGCCTACTCGCAGTCCGAGGCGGCCACGTCGATCGAGGCGATCGGATCTCCCGCGGTCGTCGAGTAGGCCAATCGGATGACGACGCCCTGGTCGATGAAGTCCCGCCGGAGTTCTTCGTCCGCGCAGACGTTCTCGCCGACGATGGGCTTCATCCGGGCCGCGAAAACGGCGGGGTCGACGCCCTCGAAAACGGCGGCCGGCGCCCGATACTTGAACACGAGGACTCCCTCGAGACCCTCGGCTTCGTAGAACTCGGTCTGTTCGTCGATCATGATTGGCAGGTCACGGTTCGTCGCGGTCGCGACGTCGTCGAGGGCCGCCTTCGAGGTCGGGTCCCGGAAGGCCTCCAGGGCGAGCTGGAAGGCGACCGCGCATACTGCGAAGACGACGAGCGCGATTGCCGAGGCAACTGCGCTCAGCGCATACCTGGAGACCACGGGGCGATCGCTGCGGAAGATGCGAGCACTGGAGTAGGCGGCCGAGAGACCGATGAGCGCTCCGAGGGCGCCGCCGCTGACGACCAGCATGACCGGGAGGCCCATCCAGACGTACTCGTACCACTCGAGCGCGCGCGCGACGCGGATCTCGGTCCCGTCGATCACGACGGTGGGGATCGGGTCGATCCAGTTCACCTTGAACTTGATCTCCCGCTCTTCGCCGTGGTTGTCGCGAAGGACGAACTTGCCGCGCCCGGAGACCTGGGCGGTTCCGTCGTAGAGCTTCGCGGACCCGAAGAACCCCTCGATCCGCACCTCGAGGTTTCGCCCCTCGAAGTCTTCGTGAGCGACCGGGAACCTCATGGATCCCTGGGCGGCTCGTAGCACCCCTTGTCCAGGGTGCAGGTGCGGCGATAGCCGTCTTCGGAGGTCGCGCCGATGGAGGCGAGGGCGACGACGGCGGCGAGGAGCAGGAGGACGCGCATCCTACTTCTTCCCGAGGCTCGCATTCTCCGCGTAGTCGATCGGACACTCGATCACGTTCACGCCGCCTTCCTTCAGGCACTTCTGCAGGATCGACAGCAGATCGTCGGTCTTCTCGACGCGGAAGCCGCGGGCGCCGTAGCTCTCGGCGTACTTCACGAAATCGGGATTGCCGAACTCGAGGCCCCAGTCCTGGAAGTCCGCGTCGTCCTGCTTCCAGCGGATCATGCCGTAGGAGTCGTCGCGCAGGACCAGGGTCGTCACGTCCCGCTTCATCCGGACGGCGGTCTCGAGCTCCTGGGAGTTCATCATGAACCCGCCATCGCCGCAGATCGCGAGGACCTTTCGCTCCGGGTAGACGAAGCTCGCACCGATCGCGGAGGGCAGACCCGCGCCCATGGTGGCGAGCGCGTTGTCGAGCAGGATCGTGTTGGGCTGATAGGCGCGGTAGTTGCGCGCGAACCAGATCTTGTACATGCCGTTGTCGAGGCAGATGATGCCGTCGTCGGGCATGGCCTTGCGCACGTCGGCGACGAGGCGCTGGGGGCAGAGCGGGAAGCGCGGGTCGTCGGACTTCTCGCTGGTGTGCTCGTCGACCTGGGCCTTCACGTCCCGGAAGGTCGAGAAGTCCCAGTGGTCCTGGTTCGCGATCGATTCGTTGATCTGCCAGACGGCGTTCGCGATGTCGCCCACGACCTCGAGCTGGGGGAAGTAGATCGAGTCGACCTCGGCGGAGGCGAAGCTGATGTGAAGGACCTCGAAGCCGTCCTCGGACATGAAGAAGGGCGGTTTCTCGATCACGTCGTGGCCGACGTTGATGATCAGATCGGCGGCGGCGACGGCGTCGTGGACCGAGTCGTTGTCCGAGAGGGCGGCGGTTCCGAGATACTGGTCATTTCGCTCGTCGATCACACCCTTGCCCATCTGGGTGCAGATGTAGGGGATGCCGGTCTGTTCGACGAAGCGGGTGAGCTGCTTGCTCGTGCGCTTGCGATTCGCGCCGGCGCCGACGAGCAGGAGCGGACGCTTCGCCTTCTCGATCATCGCGACCGCGCGCGCGATCGCCTTGTCTTCTGCTGCCGGTCGACGTGCCGCTTCGGGATTGAAGAAGAAGGGGTCGTCGACCATCTCCTCCGCGATGTCCTCCGGGAGCTCGAGGCAGACGGCGCCGGGGCGCTCCTCCTCAGCCAGGCGGATCGCCTCGCGTACGGCGGACGGCACGTTCGCGCCGTGCACGATCTGACGCGAGTACTTGGTCACGGGCTGCATCATCTCGACGACGTCGACGATCTGGAACCGCGCCTGCTTGCTCTTCTTGATCGGCTTCTGGCCGGTGATCATCATCATCGGCATCGCGCCGAGCTGGGCGTACGCCGCTGCGGTCACGAAGTTGGTCGCCCCCGGTCCGAGGGTCGAGAGACAGACCCCGATCTTGCCCGTCAGACGACCGATCGTCGCGGCCATGAAGCCGGCACCCTGCTCGTGACGCGTCAGGACGAGCTGGATCTTCGAATGACGTAGACTTTCGAGGATGTCGAGATTCTCTTCACCCGGGATCCCGAAGACGTACTCGACGCCTTCGCGTTCGAGGGCTTCGACCATCAGATCAGAGGCCTTGGCCGGCTCCCCGGGAGACCGGTCGGAAATCGCACTCATCGAAACCCTCCCGCATCGGACACGATGCGAGGGGGATCCTACCAGAGGACGCTTTCCCTTTCGCTAGGCGACGCCGTTCGCGATCGGAGGCGAAGCCTCGTTCGTGGGGGCGGAGCGTTCGGGGGTCGGCTCGATCCGCCTCGTCGCCTTCTCGAGGGGCGGGGTCCGGCCCAGGTCTTCGGCGTTCGCGATCCCGAGCTCGGCCATGCGTCGGGCGGAGGCGTGGACCCGGGTCTCGAGGCTGCCGATCGCGGTGTTGTAGGCCTCGACGGCGCCATCGAGCTTCCTGCCCAGGTTCGAGAAGCGATCGTTCAAGGCGACGATCCGCTCGAAGAGCTCCCGGCCGAGCTTCGAGACCGCCAACGCGTTCTCTGCCATCGCTTCCTGCTGCCAGCCGTACGCGACGGCCCGGAGGAGCGCGATCAACGTCGTGGGCCCCGCCAGCAGCACCTTCTTCCCCACGCCTCGCTCGATCAGCTCCGGATCCGTCGCGAGGGCCGACGCGAAGAAGGGTTCTCCGGGCAGGAAGAGGACGACGAACTCGGGCGACCCCTCGAGCCTGGACCAGTAGGCACGCCCGCTCAGGTCGTCGACGTGACGTCGCACGTGACGCGCGTGCTCCACGAGGAGCGTCTCGCGCTCGGCGTCGTCCTGGGACTCGGCGGCGGCCAGGTAGGCCTGGAGCGGGGCCTTCGCGTCGACCACGATCGAGCGTCCACCGGGGAGCCGCACGACGAGGTCCGGCCGCGAACGGCGATCGGGATCGTCGAGGGTCACCTGCTCCTGGAAGTCGCAGTGCGGGAGCATGCCGGCGAGCTCGCAGACGCGGCGTAGCTGGAGCTCACCCCAGCGACCGCGCACGTTCGGCGTGCCGAGCGCCTGACGGAGGCCCTGGGTCTCCGAGGCGAGGGCGCGGTGGTTGGTCGCGACGAGCTCCAGGTGGCTCGTGAGCGATCGGTAGTGGCCTTCGCGTTCCGTCTCGACCCGCTGAAGCTTCTCGTCGACCTTGTCGAGGGATTCCCGCAGCGGCCGGACGAGGGCTTCGACGGCGGCTTCGCGCCGCTCGAGCGCCTGCTCGTTCGATTGCGTGGCGGCGCCGAGGCGCTCGCCGGCGAGGGCCAGGAAACGGTCGCTGCTCCGGTCGAGCGCCTCGTTCGAGAGGGACTCGAAGCGGTCTCGGAGCCGGGCCTGGGATCGGCCCAGGACGAGCGAGACGAAGCCCGCCCCCAGGAGCGCGCCGAGGCCCAGGCCGACCACGAGGCCGATCGCGAGGGCCCAGCCGGCGATCAGGGCGGCGTCGCCTTCGAGGGCCGGGACGAAGGCCGAGAGGGATTGGGACAGGGATTCGGGGAGGGCGAGCAGGTGCGGCACGGGCGGGACCTCTCTCTGGATGGGGGTCCCCGAACCATCGGCAGGGGGTGTGTCGGATGCGGTCACGATCGGGCCGGCAACTCGCGCGCAGCCGGCCTAGGATGAATGGCCCTCCGCGATTCGCGGAGCCGAGAGGAGATGACGATGTTCACGATGCGCTTCGACATGCGCGCGCCCGAGTTCGGGGCGCCCAGGGCAGATCTCTACGCGGCGGCGATCGAAATGTCGGAGTGGGCGGAATCCCGCGGATGCGTGTCGATCCAGGTCTGCGAGCACCACCGCTCGAAGGACGGCTATCTGCCGGCGCCGATGATCCTGGCGAGCGCGATCGCGGCGCGGACGAAGACGGTCCCGCTCCAGATCGCCGCGCTGATCGTGCCCCTCCACGATCCGATCGAGCTCGCCGAGCAGATGTCCGTCCTCGACATCGTCTCCGGCGGTCGCGTCACCTACGTCTGCGCGATCGGATACGTGCCGGCGGAGTACGCGATGTTCGGCCAACAGATGAAGGGACGCGGCAAGCGGCTCGAGGAATCGATCCGCGTGATGCAGCGCCTCTGGAAGGGCGAAGAGGTCGAGTACGAGGGTCGCCTCGCGAAGGTCACGCCGCTTCCGCACACGCCGGGTGGACCGCCGCTCCTGCTCGGCGGCGGCGTCGCCGCCTCCGCCCGTCGCGCCGCGCGCCTCGGCCTCGGCATCCTCGGCATGGGCACCGACCCGGACCTCGAGCGCTACTACCTCGAAGCCTGCGAAGAGGAAGGGATCGAGCCCGGACTCTGCATGAATCCGACCGACGGTGCGCCGCTCTCCGCGTTCGTGGCGAAGGATCCCGACGCCGCGTGGGCGAAGTGGGGGCCGCACCTGCTCCACGATGCCCAGGCCTACGCCGAATGGATGGGCGACGACATCGACTCCGCGACCAAGAGCATCGCCTCGACCGTCGAGGATCTGCGTGCCGAGAACGGCAACTACCAGATCCTCTCCGTCGAAGAAGCGATCGAAGCGGTCAAGACCCGCGGTGTGATCATGACGCAGCCGCTCTGTGGCGGGATGCCGATCGAGTACGCGTGGGAGTCCCTCGAGACCCTCGTGAACGACGTGCTCCCGAAGGCCCATGGCTGAGATGCGGAAGACGGCCTCCGCCGCGTTCGTTCTCATCTTCGCATTCGCTGCCCTCGTCGCGACGGCGCTCGAGGACGGAGAGGGCGCGGGTCGTCGCTTCGCCTTCGAGTACGAAGTGGTCGTTCCGGCCGAGGTCGAAGGTGCCGAAGTGCTCACGCTCTTCGTTCCGATCGCCGACGACACGACTGGCCAACGCATCCTCTCCGTCGACCTCGACGCCAGTGAGGGCGTCGAGGGCCGCTTCGGCCGCGAGGCGCGTCACGGCAACAAGTACTGGGTCGCCGAGCTTCCGGCGAAGCGGGCGAAGCCCTTCCGGGTCGCCGTTCGCTACGACGTCGAGCGCGCGGTCGTCCGCGCCGGGGACGAGCGTGGCGACGCCGACTCGGCGAAGGCCTTCCTCGGTCCGGACCAGCGGGTCCCCGTCGGCCATCCGGTCCTCGAGCCGATCCTCGAAGAGATCCGCGCGGCGAGCCCGGGCGGATCGAAGTCGGAACGCGCCCGCGCGATCTACGACTGGGTCGTCGACAACGTCGAGTACAAGAAGACGGGAACCGGCTGGGGCAACGGCGACACGTTCTGGGCCTGCAACGAACGCTACGGCAACTGCACCGACTTCCATTCGCTCTTCATCTCGCTGGCGCGAACCGAAGGGATTCCGGCGCGCTTCGAGATGGGCTTCCCGGTTCCCGCGGATCGCGAATCCGGCACGATCGCGGGCTATCACTGCTGGGTCGAGTTCTGGCTGCCCGGCGAAGGGTGGGTTCCGATCGACGCGAGCGAGGCCTCGAAGCACCCGGACAAGCGTGAGCTCTTCTACGGGACCCACCCGGCGGATCGCCTCCAGCTCTCGCGCGGTCGCGATCTGCGGCTCGGCGAGGACCATCGCGGCCGTACGCTCAACTACTTCGTCTATCCCTACCTGGAGGGCGACGGCAAGCGACTCGACGCCCCGCTCGAGACCCGCTTCTCGTACGAGTAGGAGAACGAGCGCGCTGCTCAGTAGATCGCGTTGGCGAGATAGAGCAGATACGTCCCGACGAGGACCGCGCCCTGGATTCGGCCGATCCCGCCCGGACGCGCGACGAGCACGAGTCCGGCGAGGCTCGTCGCCATCAGGATCGCACCGTCCACGAGATCGACGTCGTTCGCCGGCAGGGGCCGGATCGAGGCGGTCGCGCCGAGTACGCCGAGCAGGTTGAACACGCTCGAGCCGATCGCGTTGCCGACGGCGAGATCACCATGGCCTTTCTGGGCGGCGATGATGGAGGTCCCGATCTCGGGGACACTCGTGCCGAGCGCGACGACGCTGATCCCGATCGCGGCTTCGGAGAGCGCGTAGGGAGCGAGAGTCTGGAGCGATCCGTCGACGAGCCATTTCGCGCCGAGGCCGAGGAAGGCGATCCCGAGGACGGCGCGGCCGACCGGAAGCAGCCAATTCTCGTCCTGATCGCCCAGCGCCTCGGCGACCTCCTCACCGAGGAACTCGCCCATCTCGACGTCTTCGGCGGCGCGTCGCAGGTTCCAACCGACGTAGGTGAAGAGGCCGAGGGCGAGGAGGACGCCCTCGAACCGCGAGATCAGCGCGTCGTTGACCATGAAGGTGAAGATCGCGGAGACGGCGATCAGGATCGGAAAGTCGACCCGGTACACCTCGCGTGAAGCGCGGAGTGGACGGATGAGGGCACAGAGTCCGAGCACGAGGATGATGTTGCAGACGTTCGAACCGACGACGTTTCCGACGGAGATGCCCGAATGGCCGGAGAGGGCGGCGTCGAGGCTGACCGAGAACTCCGGCGCACTCGTCCCGATCGCGACGACGGTCGCTCCGATCGCGATCGGACTCATCCCGATCCGGTTCGCGATGAACGTCGAGGCCGAGACGAGCATGTCTCCACCGACGTAGAGGAGCGCGCATCCGGCGAGGATCAACAGGAGCGACACGACCAGGTCGGGCACGGGCGCGGGGGTCTCCAGGTCGTCGCGGCAGAGCAGGCTGCGGTGGGAGGGGACGGACGGACGTTCGGGCCGAACGCTGCGGCTTCGCGGGAAGGCAGCCGGGGCCGGGGCCGGCCGAGTCTAGCTCCAACTGCACGAGATTCGAGCGCCCGAATGGAGTAGGAGGGCTCGTTCGGCCGCTGCTCGACCCGAGGGGCCGCAGGGCGAGGAGGCGAGGCGGTCTCTCATATGTACTCCGAGCGGTTCATTCCACGAATCGACGTCCGTGCTGGACGAGCTCGCCGAAGATCGCGACGCTTCGTCCGCCTGCGGCGCGGGCGCGGGTATGGAGACGAGGGAGAACCGAATGAGCCAGGGCGGCGGCGAGCGATGGCGACGTTGCAGCGCGTGCAAGAACGACATCGCGCTCGGCGCCGTTCATTGGGTGTGCAGCGTGTCCACCTGCAACCGGAAGCGAACGGGGCTCGTCTTCTGCTCCGTCGACTGTTGGGAGATCCACCTTCCGACCGAACGTCATCGCGAGGCCTGGGCGGTCGAGGCCCGCGCGCCCACGACGCCGGATCCGCCGGAAGGCGCCCCCGCGAAGAAGGCCTCCAGTGGATCGAAGACGTCGACGTCGCGGGCGTCCTCCGATGAAGACATCCTGGTCGTCGCGAGCAAGCTGAAGGCGTACGTGAAGGCCGCGTCCGGCTTCAATACCTCGGACCGCGTCCTGCCCGTCCTCTCGGAGGCGCTTCGAAAGTTCTGCGACGAGGCGATCGAGAACGCCCGGCGCGCGGAACGCCAGACGGTGCTCGATCGAGACGTCCCTCGACCCGAACGCACGCTCGGTCCGAGCGGCCGCCCCGCTCTCATCCGGAGACGGGGCGACCGCTAGAACCCGGCCTCGACGCGTTCGCCTAACGTGACGGCGCGACGTCGAAGATCGGCAGCCCGTGTCGTCGGGCGACCCGGACGAGCGCGCGTTCGAGGGCAGCGAAGCCGTCCTCGAGCTCGGCCTCGGTCAGGTTGAGCGGAGGAAGCAGTCGGATCTTCATCGGATCCCCGCCCGCGGTCTGGACGAGCGCGCCCTCTTCGGCGGCGATCTCGACGAGCTCCGTCGTGACCTTCGCGTCGCCTTCCCACGGAACGAAGGCCTGCATCGCGCCCGCCCCGGATCGCGCGGTGATCACACCGGGAAGCGCCGCGTCGAGGCGGGCGAAGGCGCCATCGATCCAGCCCGCCAGGCGGTCGATCCGGCCCCCCGCCCCCGAGTAGCCCTCGGACGCGAGGCGCTCCAGGATGCGCGCACCGAGGGCCATGCCGACGGTCGAACCGGCCCAGGTCCCCGCGATCAGCTTGGGGCGCGGTGCAATGTCCGAAGTGAAGAGGGTCGCGCTTCCTTGAAGGATCTTGCCGACCGTCACGACATCGACGAACGCGTCGAGTCCGAGGGTCCGGAACGCGAAGAGGTCCCGGGTCCGACCGAAGGTCTGGATCTCGTCGATCCAGACGCGGATTCCGGCGCGTTGACACGTCTCCATCAACGCCACGAAGAATTCGCGCGGCGCATCGTGGAAGCCGCCTTCGCCCTGGATCAGTTCGAAACACATGGCGGCATGGCCGCCGGGCTGCGCGGTGATCAGCGCCTCGAGCGCCGCCACGCTCTTTCGTGTCGAGTCCGGATCGGACGGGTCGTAGAAGGGCACGCGATCGACGAAGTCCCGGGTCGGGAGGCCGTCCCGATAGGCGGGGCGGTCGGTCAGCTCGGCCATCGCGAGGGTCCGCCCGTGAAAGGCCCGCGCGAAGGCGATCACCCGGTCCGCCGGGGCGCTGCGCTGGAAGAGCATCTTGAGCGCGTTCTCGTTCGCCATCGATCCGGAAAGCGCGAGCCAGGCGTGCTGGAGCCGCGGTCCCGCCAGCTCGACGAGGCGCTCGGTCAGCGTGAGGTACTGCGGGCCGGGCAGCACGTGACTCTGGAAGGCGACGTCGCTCGCGGCTGCGATCGCCGCGGTCTCGAGGAGGTCCTCGTCGTGATGGCCGAAGACGTAGGGGCCGAGTCCTGCGACGAGGTCGACGACCCGCCGACCGTCGGCGAGGACGACCCGCGCGCCTTCACCGTGTCCGGAGGACAGGACCGGGAGGGCTGGGGCGGCGGCGCGGAGGGTGCCGAGCCGCTCGAGGGTCTCGTGGTAGACGGGCCCATCGAGGGGCCCGGTCGCCCGCCCGCGATCCCGGAGCGCGGCCACGAGATCCCGGGCCGACGCGGCTACGGCAGGGGGCGGGGGAGACTGGAGGGAAGTCGATTCAGAAGCGGACATGGCGAGACCTCGCGCCCGATCGGAGCCGGGGCGCTCGAGAGAAACGAAGCGGGGCCACGTTCCGGTGGAACGGCGCGCCGCGATCGGGTTCGAAGCGGAGGTGGGCTCGCGTCGGTCGCGGCGATCAACGGATACCCCGAGGGGGGATCCGCGCTGGCCCGAAAATCAGGGGCCTGGATCGCGGGCGGAGCCGGCGGCGAGCCTAGGGACGGCTCGGACGGAGCGAGCGCGCGGTCGCGGGTCGGCGGCGGCGGCCGCAGGTCGCCTCTCGTCGGCCACGCACGGGTCCACGGGCCGCCGAGGGGCGGTCCACGAAGGCGCGGAACGGGAGGAAGGACGACATGCGGGCTCCGGAGCGGCCGAATTCGGGGGTGTGGCGCCGGATCACCCGGGGCCTGACCGAATCGGGCGCCGCATCCTACCCCCGATCGGGCGGTCGGGCACGCCCCGACCCGCAGCCTCCCGCTGCGCGACCCCCACGGCAGACGGCTTACAATGCGGGTCCGCGTGCAGCCGGGGGGACGCCATACAATGCGGGTCCGCGTGCAGCCGGGGGGACGCCATACAATGCGGGTCCGCGTGCAGCCGGGGGGACGCCATACACTCCCGCTGCGCGCCCCCCGCCCCTGGCCGAGTCCCCTCGGCCCTGCCCGGACAGTGAGGAAACCGTGGCTGCGAAGCCCAAGAAGGCCACCCGGCGCCGCGAGACCGAGGCGGCGACCCAGGAGTTCCGCGATCGCGCGAACCGCGCCGGCGACCGCGCCTCCGAGGCGACGGCCCGGGCGCGGGTCCTCGTGCGCAACGCGCGGGACCAGTCCGTCGAGCGGGTACGCAACGCGCGGGACCAGTCCGTCGAGCGGGTGAAGGCGTTCGGGACCCAGGCTCGGGACTCGGTCAATCAGGCCCGGGACGCCGTCGAGACGGCTCGGAAGCTGCCCCTCGAGCCGCATTTGTGCTTGGTCATGGGACCCAGACGGCCGATACCGCCTCTGATCATGTCCGACTCAGTGCGCGTGGCCACGTACAACGTCCATCGTTGGCAGGGAGCGAACGGGCGAGCGAAGCCCGACGTCGCACGGGCGGGGTACGTCATCTCGGAGATCGATGCGGACGTGATCGCCCTCCAGGAGGTGCTCCGGCCCTTCGACGAGGAGGGGCCGACGGCGGACGACGAGCTCGGCCAGCTCTGCGAGGAGCTCGACCTCTACATGGCCTTCGCGGCGACCCGCCGCCATCGCCGCGGTCAGCTCGGCAACGCGATCCTCTCCCGCTACCCGATCACCGGCGTGTCCGTCCTCGACATCTCCTACTCGCGGATCGAACGTCGCGGCGCCCTGGCCGCCCATGTCGGGACCGCCGGCGCGAACCTCGGCGTCGTGGCGACCCACCTCTCCCTCGTCGACCGCACCCGCCATCGCCAGGTCCAGTCGCTGATGGAACACCCCGCCCTCAACGCGGGGCCCGCCGTCCTGATGGGCGACATGAACGCCTGGCGCAACTGCAAGGGCTCGCAGGTCCTCGAGGAGAGCCTCGGTCTCCATCACAACCGCGACTGGCCCGCGAGCTTCCCGTCGGGTCGCCCGCTGCTCTCCCTGGATCGCATCTACTCGAGCAATGCCGACGTCGTCGACGTTCGCGAGCACGACTCTCCTGCCGCGCGCAAGGCGTCGGATCATCTGCCGGTGGTCGCGACGGTCCATCTGAAGGACGGGGCCGGGTCGTAGCTCGCCCGGCGCGCGACCGGTGTCCCTTCAATCGACGGGATCTCCGGCTCGTTCGGCGAAACGAGCGAGTCGACGCCTCGCTTCTTCGTAGAGGCGCGGATGCATGACGAAGTACTGACGGCCGTCGACCTCCGCCTGCGCTCGCTCGTCCGCGCCGCCATCGCGAACCCAGCGCAGGCCTTCGAGGAGGATGTCGACCATCACGGGCTCGAAGCGGCGTCGCAGCCGTTCCATGGTGTCGCCGTGACGGATCGGGACGGGATCGATCCGGACGATGGGGCCCGTGTCGATGCCCTTGTCCATGAAGTGCAGGGTGACCCCGAGCTCCGGGCCCTTCGAGCGCGCCTCGGATTCCGCGTCCGCTTCGAGGATCGGCCATTCGACCACGTCCATTCCACGGTATGCGGGGAGCGGCCCCATGTGGGTATTGAAGATCCCGCGGCCCGCGACGTCGATCAGTTTCTGGCGGATGATGCCGCCCCCCGTGAATCCGACGACGTCGGGTCGCATGTCCCGAATCGCAGCGATCGATTCGTCGTCGTTGTGGTCGGCGACGTGGACGATCGGGATGCCGCGCTGTCTGGCGAAGGCATCGAGGGAGAGGTCGGCCACGCCCGCCTCCCTCGTGCGATCGTGGAACCCCGGCTCGTCTCCTGCGCTGTCGTCCGCCTCGGCGAGCACGATCTTTCGGAAGGCTTTGCGGGCGAGCCGGACGCCGTCGCGCTTCAGCTCGCTGCGGAGTCGAGCCGGGTTCAGGATGCGTCGGCATACGATCCCGACGAGCTCGAGTCCCGGTTCCTCTGCGACGAGCGCGCAGACCGAGCGGGAGAAGGGGCTGTTCGCGATCGGGGCGAGAACGACGACGCGGGTCGAGCTGCTCATCCGGTCAGTACCTCGGACAGACGTTCCTCCTGCAGGCAGAAGGCGAAGAGGTAGGCGAGCGCCACGTCGGCGTTTCGCGCATCGGCGATCTGGCCACGCTGATCCACGAGACCCCGGTCCACGAGCTTCATGGCGGTATTGAGGTAGCGGAGGTCGCCGAAGACGCGGCTCGCTTCGATCAGGGCCATCGCGAACCGAAGCCGCTCGACCTGCGCCGCCGCTTCGCTCCGCGTCTGGCGGGCTGCATCGACGTGAAAGGGAAGGGCGTCGTTTCGGCGGACTTCGATGTGCTTGATCAAACGATCGAGCACGTCGACGAGCGCCCGCAGCGCGGCCGAGCCCGTGGATCGGATCGCCGGATCTCGCGGCGCGTCTCCCTGGGTGTCGGCCCAGCGGACGAGATCCGCGAGCAGGACCGACGTGCCGGGGAAGACACCCCGCTTGAAGATGAACCAGCGCTCCGGCGGAAAGGAGTCGAGCAGGGCGGCGACGTCGCGCTCGTTCGTTCGTTCGTGATCGAGTCTCGCCCACGCCGCACGTCCCGTCGCTTCGCCCTTCGTGGTCCAGGCCTCTTCCGTGAACGTCTCGGGGGCCGGATGGGGTTCGGTCGGAGGAAGCTCCGGCCGATCGGGATCGTGCACGAGCCACAGCGCGAAGGGCGATGCGTCCGGATCGCCCGCGCCGCCGATGCGCTCCGAGACGGCCGCGAACGCCGGCCGCTCGCGCAGGCCGTCGGCCGGTTCGCTCGTCAGGCGTCGCACGGTCTCGAGGTGGGTCGCGAGATGCGTCGACGAATCGAAGCGGTCCACCACCGCGTCGAAGGCCGGTTTGATCAGCTTGCCGATCGTGGCCCTCACGCTTCGTTCTCCAGTCTGCACAGCATCGAGATCCCGTCGAGTCCTTCGACCCCCTCCCCCGAGACCCAGAAGCCCTCACTCGTGAGCTCGCCCGCCGGAAGCCACAAGGAGCCGAAGCCGAAGCCTCGCATCGGATACCGGTCCTTCGGGAACTCGGCCACCGTGACCCATCGCTCGGCGTCCCGGGACGCGAGCAGCCGCACGCGATCCGTCTGGATCCCCGGGCCGGGCTCGACCGTCGTGGTCGCGAGCAGATCGCCCTCGCGCGTTTCGGCGATGTACCAGCTGGAAGCGTCGCGCTCTCCGTGGATCTCGGGCTCCGTCGCGTCCCGGCGCAGCGAGACGATCCGGTTCTGGTCGATGTGCGTGTCGGTCAGCCAGTGGAGCGAGTCGGCGGAGAAGTGGAGGCCGACCGCCCGCCAGAGCTGATCGCCTTCGCCGATGGCGTGGACGGTTTCGAATCCGTCGTCCGAGTAGAAGAGGAAGCACTCGCCGGCGAAGTCGCCGGTCGTCGACCACAACCGCCCCGGCGCGTAGGGATCCGCGTGGATCGCGTGGACGTGGCGGACGCGGGGCTCGTCGAAGGCGTACACGGGTCGCCCCTCCGAGAGGTCGGCGTCGACCTTCCAGATCTTCACGGGCACTCGATCCGCGTTCATGAAGTACTCGCCGAAGTAGACGTTCCCGGCGGCATCCTCTGCGAGGGCGCGACTCATCACGCAGTCGCCCTGGATCTCGAAGAGCGCGTCGACCCGGTCCGTCTCGGGGTCGATTCGGTAGACCTTCCCGCCACGGATCCCGAGCAGGAGTCCGTTCCGCATCGGCCAGACGTTGCACTTGTCGAGGCGGAGGAGGCGCTCGGTCAGCCGCAGGGCGCCCAGCGCGTCGACGGCGCCCGAGAACGGGAACCGTGCGACCGGGGTCCATTCGCCGTTCCGTTCCCGGCGGAGAATCGTGCGCCGAGACGTCGCCCAGTCCCCTCGAGGCCCGGTGGCGTGGACGAAGCGAACGTCGCGACGTGTTTCCAGGACCCGGAGGCGCACGCCGCCGACCGTAGCATCGCGCCGGTCGGACTCTCCGAGCGACGTCCCGGACAGACGAAGGAGTCGTTCGGTCATGGGGTCGGATGCCCCTGAGGGAGGAAACGCGGCAGGTCCGCTAGTCTCGCGGTCCTCGCGCGACGGTTCGAACCGCGATGGGCGTCGGCCGGTCGGTGGAGGGAGCGCAGAAATGGGGTGTAAACACACCATTGAAACGGGCGGAAACGTCTTTGCGAGATCGTCGATTCGGCCGATACCGGGTTCTGTCGCGAAGGCCCCCAGGCACGCGCGCCTCTCGGGCCTCCCAGCCGGACTTCCATGAACCTCGATTCCATTTATACGCGACTCCCGGTTTCGCTCCAGCACGTCGCCTGCACCTGGGCCGGCTGGCAGCGTTCGCGCGCCCGATTCACTCCCTACTTTCATCGGACGCTGGCGGCGTGGATGAAGTCGGGCACGGGGCCGCGCGAAGAACTCCATCGAATCCAGCTCGCGCGGCTCCTCGATCTGCTCCAGCGCGCCCGGGACCACGTGCCCTACTACCGCGATCTCGCCCTCACCTGGCCGTCTCCGGACGGCGACCCCGAGGCGGCGATTCGCGACATCCTCGACCGCCTCCCGATTCTCGAGAAGTCCGACTACCGAGCGTCGCCGGAACGCTTCCTCGCCGAGGACGTTCCCCGGGATCAGCTCGTCGAGGGGAAGACCAGCGGCACGACCGGCACCGCTCTGCCGCTGTGGTGGACGCCCGAGGCGCTCGCCGAGGAGTTCGTCGCCCTCTGGCGCGGCCGCATGTGGGCAGGGATCGAGCTCTACGATCGGCACCTCACCTTCGGTGGTCAGATCCTCGTCCCCCACGAAGCGAAGCGCCCGCCTTTCTGGCGCTACAACGCCTGGAATCGTCAGACGCTCTTCTCCCTCTATCACATGACCGCGGAGCACCTTCCTCACTACATCGATGCGATCCACCGCTTCGAGGCGGCCTACGTCCAGGGGTATCCCTCCTCGCTCCATCTCATCGCGCGGGCGATGCTCGAGGCGGATCGACCGCTGTCCAGGGGCCGCCTCAAAGCGGTGCTGACCTCGTCCGAGTCGCTGCTCGCGTTCCAGCGCGCCTCGATCGAGGACGCCTTCGGTGCGCCCATCGTCGATCGCTACGGCTCGAGCGAGTTCGTCGTCTCGATGGCGAGCTGTCCCGAGGGCCGTCTCCACGTCGACATGGAGTTCGGCCTCGTCGAGGTCGAGGTCGAGGAGGAGACCGAGGACTACGTGCGCGGACCGCTCCTCGTGACCGGTCTCTCTCGCGCGGCGACGCCCTTCGTCCGCTATCGCATCGGCGACGTGGCGACCCGATCGAAGCACGCCTGCCCCTGTGGCCGGCCCGGAGACGCCTTCCTCGAGATCGATGGTCGCGTGGAGGACTACGTGGTCACCCCCGACGGTCGCTTCATCGGCCGTCTGGATCACGTGTTCAAGGAGCAGCTCGACGTGGCCGAAGCGCAGGTGCTGCAGGCGTCGAAGGACGCGATCGACGTGCTGATCGTGCCGCGGGGGAGCTGGGACGAACGCTCGGAGGCCTCCCTGATCAAGGAGTTCCGTTCGCGGCTGGGCGAAGAGATCCGAATCGATCTGCGTTTCGTCGCAGAAATCCCGCGCGAAGCGAATGGTAAGTTTCGCGCCGTGAAGTCATCCGTTGGGAGAAATCAGGCATGACCGCCAACCACCCCGGAACGCGAGTCGGGCTCGCGCGATGCCGGCCGGACTACGACGGGATCGCCGCACCGTGGGGACCGGGAAAGAGCTACCCGGAGATCGATCGCCTGCTCGGAGAAGGAGCGGACGAAGGACCGCCGAACGGGGTCTACGCCGCCGTTCGCGGCGCACTGATCGGCCTCGGTCTGGACGCTTCGAACTACGGCACGCCCGACTGGAATCCGATCGGAGATCTCGCGCGACCCGGATCGCGGATCGTGCTCAAGCCGAATTTCATTCGACACTGGAATCCCGCCTCGGATGGTCGCGGGGGAACGGTCGACAGCGTGATCACGCATGGCGCGATCGTTCGCGCGGTCGCGGACTACGCGATGATCGCCGCCGGCCCAGACGGCAGCGTCGCGATCGCCGAGGCGCCCCAGATGGACTGCGATTTCCCGTCCATCCGGCGGATCGTCGGTCTCGACCAGATCGTCGGCGTCTACGAAGACTCCATCCGTCGCGAGCTCGAGGTCATCGACCTGCGACGAGAGGCGGTGATCTACAAGGACGGCATCATCGACGAGCGGCACCCGCTCCCGGGTGATCCGGCGGGCTACCGCGCGGTCGATCTCGGAGATCGCAGCTTCTTCACCGGCTCCGGCCTCGACCCGAATCGATTTCGCGGCGCCGACTACGATCCGGGCCCGACCGCCGAGCATCACAGTGGCGGCCGAAACGCCTATCTCCTGTCCGAGACCGTGCTCTCCGCCGATCTCGTGATCAACCTGCCGAAGCTCAAGACCCACAAGAAGACGGGCGTGACCCTCGCGCTCAAGAACCTCGTGGGCATCAACGGCGACAAGAACTGGCTGCCCCATCACAGCCTGGGATCCGTCAGCGAGGGCGGCGACGAATTTCCGCAGGACTCGTTGATCGATCGGCTGCGCAGTCGAGCGACCGAGATCGCTCGCCCGCTCCTCGCGAAGGGCAAGGGACTCAAGATCTTCCAGATGGCGCGGCGTGTGGAGACGGCCGCCCGGGGCGACCAGTTCATCCGCTCCGGGAACTGGTACGGCAACCGCACGACGTGGCGCATGTGCTGCGACCTCAATCGCTGCCTCTACTACAGCGACAAGGAGGGGCTCCATCTCGACCACGACGGTCCGGTTCGCACCGTGCTCACGCTGATCGACGGTGTTCTCGCCGGTCAGGGGGAGGGTCCGCTCGCGCCGGCCGACGTCCCGCTCGGCGCGGTGATCGCCTCGGCGGATCCCGTCGCGGTCGATCTCGCGGCGATCCGACTCATGGGCTTCGATGAGCAGCGTCTCGCCGTGGTGCGCGGGCCGATGGAGGACGAGGATGCGCGAATCACGGGCGTCCGGAGTGCCGCGGACGTGACGGTCGGCGAGTGCGCCGAAGACGCCGACGGCGTCGCCGAGAAGACCCTCGACGACATCACGGCGGCGTCACCCTTCGAGGCGCACGCCGGCTGGGTCGGTCACATCGAGCAGGGCGCGACAGGCGAGGCGCCGCCGGACTGTCGGGGGAGCACGAGGTGAAGCAGGTCCTCCAGAGTCCGCGGTCCGGTTCCCTCGAGATCGTCGAGGTGCCCGCCCCGGCCGTCGGTCCGGGACAGGTCCTCGTCCGGAACGTCCATTCGGTCATGTCGCCCGGGACCGAGAAGATGGCGATGGACTTCGCGCGGAAGTCGATGCTCGGGAAGGCGCGGAGCCGTCCCGACCTCGTCGACCAGGTCCTTCGCAAGCTCAAGCACGAGGGACCGCTCCCGACCTATCGCACCGTCGTGAACAAGCTCGACGCGCCGCAGCCGCTCGGTTATGCGAGTGCGGGGGTGGTCGAAGCCGTGGGCTCCGGCGTCTCCTCGTTCGTGCCGGGCGATCTCGTCGCCTGCGCGGGCGCGGGCTACGCGAACCACGCCGAGCTCGTGGTCGTTCCCGAGAACCTGACCGCCCACGTCCCGGACGGCCTCTCCCTCGAGAAGGCGGCCTTCGCGACCCTCGGCGCGATCGCGATGCAGGGCCTGCGCGTCGGCGATCCCTCCCTCGGCGAAGTCGTCGTGGTGATCGGCCTCGGGCTGATCGGGCAGCTGACGGTCCAGCTCCTCCTCGCCAACGGTTGTCGCGTCTACGGGATCGATCTCGATCCGACGCGAATCGAGCAGGCCCGGGCGCAGGGCATGGAGTTCGGCGCCGCGCCGGGCGACGACCACGCGCCCTTCCTGGCGAGCGTCACCGGAGGCCACGGCGCCGACATGGCGATCGTGACCGCCGCCTCGGACAGCTCGGCGCCGATCCAGCTGGCGGCGGAGCTCTGCCGTCACAAGGGGCGGGTCGTCGCCGTCGGCGCGACGGCGATGGATCTCGACCGCCGCAGCTTCTACGAGAAGGAGCTCGATCTCCGGATGAGCATGTCGTACGGGCCCGGCCGGTACGATCGCCGCTACGAAGAGGTCGGTCTCGACTATCCGATCGCCTACGTCCGCTGGACCGAGCAGCGGAACCTCCAGGCCTTCGTGGACCTTGCGGCGCGCGGCGCCATCGACCCGCTCGCGATGGACGTCGAGAGCGTCCCCTTCGAGAAGGCGACCGAGGTCTACGAAGCCCTCGCGAAGGGTGAGCGCAAGTCGCTCGCGGCGGTCTTCCGCTACGCGGAGGATCCGGACCGCTCGCGGTCGGCGGCGGTGGCCTCGAAGGGGACGACTCGCACGAAGAAGGACGAGGTCGGGGTCGGGTTCGTCGGGGCAGGCAACTACGCGAAGGCGGTGCTCCTGCCGATGCTCGGGTCGGCGAAGGATCTTCGCCTCGAGACCGTCGTGACCTCCACGGGTCCTTCGGCGATGCGAACGGCGGAGCGGTACGGATTCGAGCGCGCAGGAACGGATCCGAGCGAGGTCTTCGAGGACGATTCGGTCGATCTCGTCTTCGTGACGACGCCTCACGACTCGCACGCGGAGCTCGCGTGTGCGGCGCTTCGGGCGGGCAAGTCGGTCTGGCTCGAGAAGCCCGTGGGCCTCACGATGGAAGAGGTCGAGGCCGTCACGCGAACCGCCGACGAGACCGGCGGCTTCCTGATGGTGGGCTACAACCGCCGCTTCTCCTCCCACGCGCGTCGAGTCCAGGCGACCTTCGCCCAGCGCGCGGGTCCGATGGCGATCCAGTACGTGGTTTCGGCGGGACCGACGCCTTCGGGCACCTGGATCACCGATCCGGCGGTCGGGGGCGGAAGGCTCGTCGGCGAGGCCTGTCATTTCGTGGATCTGTGCAGCTACCTGGTCGGATCGGACCCGGTCGGTGTGGAGTCGGTCCGATTGGGACGCGATCCCGAGAGCGACGACTCGACGATCGCGCTCCTCCGGTACGGGGACGGATCGACGGCTTCCCTCTCCTACCTGGCGAATGCGAGTACCGAGCTGCCCAAGGAGCGCTGGGAAGTCCATGCGGACGGGAAGAGCGCCGTCTGCGACAACTATCGCCAGACGACGCTGCCTGGGGGCGAACGGGTCAAGGGCATCAATCAGGACAAGGGGCAGGCGACCGCGATCCGGGAGACCTTCGAAGCGATCCGGGCCGGCGAGGCGTCTCCCCTCACCCTCGATTCGATCCTGGCGACGTCGCGCGCCTGCTTCGAGCTCTGAGCCCCGTGGCCGTCTCCCGCGCGAACGCGCCTTCGATCCTGCTCGCGCTGACGGGACTCTCGATCGATGGTGGCATCGCGAGCGTGAGCCGATCCATCGTCGACGTCCTCGAGAGAGCGCGCGACGAAGGACGCTCTGGCCCGATTCATCGCGTCCTGCTGCTCGAAGAGCACGGCACGCCGAGATACGGGACCGGGGAGGGGCGCGAATCACGGGCGGCCGGGAGCCAGGCGCGCTTCGTGTTGCAGCTCTGGCGGGAGATCCTGCGCGGCCGGCCGGACTTCGTGCTCTTCGATCACGTGGGGCCCGTCCGCGGCCTCTTCCCCGGTTGGCCTCTCCCTCTCCCTCTCCCTCGCCCGGAGTTCAGGATCTTCGTCCACGGGCTCGAGCTTCGCGGTGCCGATTCCGACCGGAGGGCCGATGCGCTCCGGGGCGCCCGCTCGATTCTCTCGAACTCGGACTTCACGAACGAGATGCTCTCGGAGATGATCCCGGAGATCGCCTCGAAGATCACGACCGTTCCCCTCTGCGTCGAACCGCAGCGGATTCGCGAGTGGAACGACCGGCGTCCCGACTCCGTCGCGACCGCCCGCCGTCGGCCCGCCGCCCTGATCGTCGGTCGGATGTGGAAGGACCAGCCCGGCAAGGGCCACGAGGCGTTGATCGATGGCTGGTCGCGGGTCGTCGAGCGCGTCCCCGACGCGGAGCTCTGGATCGTCGGCCAGGGCGATCAGGTCGAAGAGCTCGAGGCGCGGGCGACCGCGTGCGGTGTGGCCGAGTCCGTGGTCTTCCAGGGGCGCGTGTCGGACGAACGGCTTTCGGAGCTCTATGCCGAGGCGTCGGTCTTCGCCATGCCGAGCGCGCAGGAAGGCTTCGGGCTGGTCTACCTCGAAGCGATGTGGCACGGGCTGCCGTGCGTCGCTTCGACGATGGACGCCGGCCGGTTCGTCGTGGACGAGGAGTCCGGGGTCCTGGTTCCGTACGCGGACCCGGAAGCGACGGCCGAGGCGATCGCGACCCTGCTCTCCGATCCCGAGGGCCTGGAACGAAGAGGTCGCCTGGCGCGCGCCCGCGTCGAGACCTCGTTCTCGTTCGACGCGTTCGAAGCCAATCTCTGCCAGGCGTTGGGTCTCGCGAAGCCTTCCGGCCCGGCGGACTGACGTCGTGCCGCCGCTGCGAGTCACCCGCGACGCGATCGGTTCCGACTCTGCCCTCGATCGTGGCAACGAGCAGGCGCGGGGTGACCGGAAGGTCGTCGTGACGGAGATCTGGCCCTCCGCCGAGCGCACTGCCGACTCCGAGGACTGGCGGCCGGCCTCGAGCGGAGAAGCGACGCCCGTCCTCGAGTCGGTGGACGTCGAGTTCGCCTACTTCAACGAACGCGCGAAGCAGGATCGGCACTTCCACCGACGAGCCTACGAGATCTATACCGTCCTCGAGGGCGCGTGCGAGATCGAGGTCGAAGGCCGAGCGTATCGATTGGAGGCAGCCGACTCCCTCGTCGTGTGCCCCGGCGACCGGCACGAAGTCCTCGGCGGCTGCGGGCCGTTCCTCGCGCAGGTGGTCGTCGCGCCTTGCGCCGGCGTCGAGGACAAGTTCCCGAGCCCGTCCGACACGCCCTAGGGCGCAAGCGGCGGATCGAGAAGCGAATGCGGTTCGTCAGCGGGATCGAAGGGTCTCTTCGAAGACCTCCAGCAGGCGCTCGGCGGTGCGCTGCCAGGAGAAACCGGTCAGGCGACGTCGACCTGCTTCGATCAGGTCGTCGCGCACGCCCTGCTCGAAGAGCACGCGCTCGAGTCGCGAAGCGAACTCCGACGGTTCGTTCGGGTCGGCGTAGAGCGCCGCGTCGCCGGCGATCTCCCTGAAGACGGGGATGTCCGAGGCGATGAGCGCGGTCCTGCTGGCCATGGCCTCCAGGAGGGGATGCCCGAAGGTCTCCAGGTAGGACGGAAAGACGAACACGCTCGCGTGCTGGTACCACGCGGGGACGTCGGAATAGGGCACCTCACCCAGGATGTGCAGGCGCTCGCCCAGCGCTCCGAGCTCACCGCGGACGCGGTCCATCTCCGAGGAGTATTCGGCGTCCTGGTCGTCTCCGATGATCACGAGGTCGGGTGTCTCGGGACGGCGTTCGCAGAGCTCGGCCCAACCCTGGATCAGGGGGACGAAGTTCTTGTAGCGGTAGATGGAGCTGACCGAGAGGATGTAGTCCGCGGGTGAATCCGGTCGCGCGCGGTCGCGCCCCCAGAGCGCGACGTCGATGCCATGATGGACGACCCGCATCTTCTCGTGGGCGAGATCGATCGAGGCAGCGATCTCGCGGGCCGAGTCCTCGCTCACGAAGACGATCCGAGAGGCCGTTCCTGCCGTCGCGCGGGCGAGCAGTCGCAGGACGCCGAGTCGCACGCGTTGCTTGATCGGCCAGCCCTGCTCGACCGGGGTGAAGATCGCTCGGTTTCGGAAGGCGGCGATCACCGCGAAGGGACCTCGGAGCGGCGCGTACTCCGTGACCGAGAAAAACAGGTCTGCGTTCCACTCTCGCGCGAGCCTCGGTGCATCGACGAAGATCCACCAGATCCGCGCGACGAATCCCGTGTCGGGGACCTGCCGAATCTCCAGGTTGGGGAGCTCGGGAAGGTCGTCGGCGATGTCCTTGCGGTGGACGAGAAGCAGGAACTCGTGGTCCGGCGCGAGCGCGACCAGGACGGGGATGACGTTCACGAGATACGTGAAGCCGCCGCCGCCGCGAGCCATGCTCCCGTCGATCACGATTCGCGGGCTCGGGGAGGTGGTCATGCGATGCTCCGGATCCAGGGTCCCATCGAGGGTGCCGCGACCCTCCCCTCGTCGGCGTGGACACGGTCGCAGTGACTACTCAATCGGCTCGAAATCGGGCCGTTCACAGCCGAATCCGACCTGTTCGACGAGAAATCGGAGTCGTGCGGCCCGGGCGTCGACTCGCGGGGCGTATCGTGCCGTGTCGGCGCCGAGGGCGCTATAGATCCGGCCGCGTCCGTCCGATGCCGGTAGAGATGCGGGTCCCTCTCGGGGCACGGTACGATTCGGAGTTTCAGGAGCCCACATGGACGCGAACGACGCCCCGATGCTCGCTCGAGAACGCCGTCCCGCGCTCTGGGGGCTGGGTCTCCCCCCCATCGTGCTCTTCGTGCTGCTCATCATCGGCGCCGCGCGGGGATACTCCGGGGACGTGATGACCATCTGGGTCCTCGGCACCGTGACGCTGTCCCTCGGCCTGATCCCGATCGCGGTCAACAACTCGCTCCCACGAGGCCGAGGGCACGTGTTGATCGCCTTCCTCGCCCTGATCTACGGGGGCTACTTCGGGATGCCCGCCCTCGTTCGGTACGCGCCCGAGGGCGGCAATGCGGTTCCGGGCTCGATGGGCGACCAGTTCGTGGTGGCGCAGGACGTGGTGAGCGCGCAGTGGATCGCGCTGATGGGTCTCGTCGCGCTCCTGCTCGCCTACGCGAATCCCGCACTCGGCGCGGCGATCCGAAGGCTGCCGCCCCTGCGCCACGACTGGCCGACAGGGACGACGACGGCCGTCGCCACCGGGATGCTGGTCGTCGGCTGGGCCTTCACGGTCGTGTTGGCTGCCGCGGCTTCGTCCTCGGGTCTCGGCTCCGGCTTCTCCTCGACGCTGAGCAGCGCGCAGCTCTTCGCGCTCATCCTTCTCGTGCGCGAGTGGGAGCTGCGAAGGAACAGGGGCATGCTGATCGCGCTCCTCGTCCTGGTGCCGATCGCCACGATCTTCGGCGCCCTGACCGGGAGCAAGCGCGAGGCGCTGAACGCCGTCGCGATCGTGGTCATCACGCGCATGGTGATCAAGGAGACGATCGGCTGGCGCTGGGTCGTGCTCGGGGTCCTCGGTATCGCGATCCTCTACCCCTTCAATCGCTACTACCAGGACTATCTGATCGGGGGGGCGCGGACGTCCGCGGTCGAAGCGCTGGCCGATCCCGGCCGGATCGTGAACTCGCTCAGTCGGTTCGTCGCCGAATCGAACGTGTTCGATCTCCTGGAGGAGGGGCTCGACGCGACCGCGCTCCGCATCGACGGGTTGGGCGTCACCTCCGTGATCGTCCGTGAGACCCCCGGCCTGGTTCCCTACCAGAACGGGCGGACCATCGCGCTGATCTTCGTCGCACCGATCCCGAGGGCGATCTGGCCAGACAAGCCTGAGTTCACGGTCGGGCAGTGGGTGACCGACACCTACTCCCATGGCCTCGATACGCGGACCGCGCCGACCCAGATCGGCGAGCTCTACTTCAATTTCGGATGGGTGGGTGTCCTCGTCGGCATGTTGGTCCTGGGCTCACTCATGCGCGTGATGAGTGAGGCGCTGACGGGAGAACACGCGACGGCAGCGTCGATGCTCGTCTCGATCGTGGTCATCTACTACTTCTGTACGAAGTTCGAATCCGCGATCGCGAAGCAGTACTCGAACGTGCTCTTCGCAGTCGTGCCGTTGATCCTCGTGCACGCCGCCATCCGGATCCTGGGGATGTCGGAGGAGCGATCGCTCGTGCGCGGATCGACCGGTTCCTCCACCGCTTCGCCGGCCGACGGCCCGCTCGCCGTGAGCTATCCGGAGTAGCGCGAGGGTGCGGTACTTCTTCGTGCTCTCGATGGGGCGCGCCGGGACCCAGATGCTCTCGGCCCTACTGGATCGCGCCGAGGGTGCCTCCGTCCGCCACGAACCGTGTCCGGACGACGTCAAGCTGGTCGGGATGCGCCGAGCGGGGGTCTTCGACCGCGTCCTCGACGGTCAGCTTCGGAGACGATTCGACGCGCTCGAGATCCCGCCGGGCACCCGCGTCTACGGCGAGGTCAACAGCTACCTGCGCTACGAAGCCGCGTGGTTGCGGGACCAGCTGGATGCCTCGCTCGTCTTCGTCTGCCGCGACGGACGTGATTTCGTCCGGTCGGCCTACGAGCGGGTGGTCTATACCGCCGCCGACCACCAGACGCCCATCGTTCCCGCGGATGCGGATCCGGCCAGTGCGAACTGGGATCGATTCGACCGCTTCGACAAGCTCTGCTGGTACTGGGCGCACACGAACGAAACGCTCCTCGAGTCGATCGGCAGCCCGGTCCAGATGGAGCGGACGCTCTCGGACTACGACTACTTCGACGAGCACGTCCTGCGGGCGGTCGATCTCCACGTGGACGCATCGACCTGGCAGTCGATGGTCGATCGTCCCATGAACACGCGTGCCCAGAGCCGCCGCCGTCGACTCGTTCGCGCGATCGTACGCAGGACGCGGGGCGAAGTCGAAGCCCCGCGACTGCCGCATTGGCGCGAGTGGAGCACGAAGCAGACGGACCGGTTCCGGGAGATCGCGGGACCGACCATGGAGCGTCTGGGCTACTCGCTCTAACCGGGTCGGGTCAGCGGCCCTTGCGCCCCGGACCCCACGCCCCGGTGGGCCTGCCCTCGATCCGGGCGGGTACCTCCGACGCATCGATCTGGAGAGCGACGCCCTTTCCGCTCCCGCGAAAGGCGGGAGCGTGTACGACGACGCCGCCCGCGTCTCGGGCGCGCAGCCCGAAGCGCTGGCCGGCCTCGAGGTGCGAGATCTCCGACCCGATTCGAACGTCGTCGTATCCTCTGAGGTTCACCGCCGAGTCGCATTGCGTCCGAACCACTTCGTTCCCCGAGAGCTCGACGCCCGTAGCGGGTCGTTCGTCCGGCGCCGAAGGTCTCGTCTGGACGTCGATCGCGCCGAGGGCCTTCCCGACTCGGAGGCAGGAGTCGGTGGTCCGATTCGCCGTGGCCTCGATCTGGCAGGTCTTCTCTCGGGGGTCCTCGAGGAACGGGCGGCAGGAGCAGCCGATGTCGAATCCGACGCCGCCGGTGCGGAGCGCGCGATTCCGCAACCACCGCGACCCGACGCCGTCGTGGGCGCAACCGAATCCCTTCCCCACGTTGCCGTACATCCAGGCCGGGGAGAGATCGCGCGCGACGTTGTCGCTCACGGTCCATTCCCGGGTTCGGACCAGCGCGATCCCGGTCAAGCCCCATTCGACGGTGTTGTTCGCGACCCGACCGTTGCGCGGGTGCGCGCCGGTCCCGGCGCCGTCGCTCGAGATTCCCTGGATGCCGATCTTGGTGAAGTACTGAACGAGGTTCGAATCGATGTCGACGTCGTGCGAGTTGCGCGTGATCTCGATCCCGATTCCCGGCGTGATGCGACCCGGTTGATTGAACTCGTCGGGCTGGTTTCGCCCCCAGGAACCGCAGCCCATGCGCTCGGCCGGAATTCCGTTCGGCCGCCACGGGACCTGGGACGTGCCCGTCGCATCCCAGCATCCGATGTACCGGATCCGGTTGCCACGGATCGTCCAGCCGGGCGCATCCTCGAGGAAGAATCCGATCTTGGCCACGCTCTCGCAGGTGACGTTCTCGATCAGACCGCCGACCAGCGTGTGCAGCGTCTTGTCGCCGATCCGGATGCAGTTGTGTCGCGTGCCGGGCGAGATCGCGAGCTGCTGTTTCACGCCGTCGATCCGGAACGAGACGAAACGCGTCGCATGTCCACGCTCGGACGGACGTCGATGGAGGATCGGGCCGACCTTCCCTTCGATGCGCCCGACCAACGTCGACGCATCCCCGGTTCCGCGAAGCTCGGAGACCGTCGGGGGCACGACCAGCTGAACGTCTCGATAGATGGCGGGAAGCAGAGACACGATGCAGCCGCCGGGAGTCGGTTTCTCGCCGCAACGCCCGAAGGCGAGGCGCAGATCCTCGCCGTCGAGGTCGCCGTCCTCGTCGAGATCCGAGGCCTCCACGAATCGCGCCCCCGGCGGGGGGGCGGGGGCGTCGCCGAGCTGACCCTTCACGGGATGGGGACCGCCGATCAGAACGAGCAGCAGGGCGATCAGGGCCGGCCATGCGCGGGGAGACCGGGATGCGGCGAGGGTCATCTCGGGTCGAGCCTCCGAGTGCCGGGCTTCAAGCCCGCCCGTAGCCGTCTTCGAAGCGGACGATGTCGTCCTCGCCCAGATAGCTGCCCGACTGGACCTCGATCATCTCGAGGGGGAGCTTGCCGGGATTCTCGAGCCGGTGCTTCGCGCCGAGCGGGATGTACGTCGATTCGTTCTCGGTCAGCTGGAAGGTCTCGTCGTCGCGCGTGACGAGGGCGGTTCCGCCGACGATGATCCAGTGCTCCGCGCGGTGGTGGTGCATCTGGAGCGAGAGGCGCTCACCCGGGTTCACCACGATCCGCTTGACCTGGTAGCGCTCGGAGAGTTCGATCGTCTCGTAGCTGCCCCAGGGCCGGTAGACCCGGGAGTGGATCTTGGCTTCGGGGCGTTCACGACGTTCGAGCTCGGTCACGATCTTCTTCACGTCCTGAGAGCGATTCTTGTCGGCGATCAGGACCGCGTCCGGCGTGTCGACGACGAGCAGGTCGCGCACGCCGAGCGTCGTCACGAGACGGTTGCCCGAGCGTACGTAGGAACCCTCGGAGTCGATCAGCACGGCGTCGCCTTCGACGACGTTGCCCGCCGCGTCTGCGTCTCCCTCGCTCATGACGGCGCTCCAGGACCCGATGTCGTTCCAACCGGCGTCGAGGGGAACCATGACCGCGCGATCCGTCAGCTCCATCACGGCGTAGTCGATCGATTCGGACGGGCAGTCGAGGAAGGCCTCTTCGTCGACGCGCGTGAAGTCGAGATCGGAGTAGCGCGCTTCGAAGGCGCGAAGGCAGGCTTCGTGGATCGCCGGGCGGTGCTTGGCGAGCTCGTCGAGGAAGACGTCGCTCCGGAACGCGAACATGCCGCTGTTCCAGGTGTAGGTTCCGGCGTCGAGGAATTCACGGGCCCTCGCGGCATCGGGCTTCTCGACGAAGCGCGCGACTTCGTAGGCACCGCCTTCGGCTTCGGCGCCGCGCTCGATGTAGCCGTATCCGGTCTCCGGGGCGGTCGGGACGATGCCGAAGGTGACGAGATGGCCCGTGCGCGCGAGCTCGATCGCTCGTTCGCCGGCGGCCGCGAAGGCCGCCTGGTCGCGGATGAGGTGGTCGGAAGGCAGGACGACGATCACGCTGTCCGATTCCCCGGAGAGCACCTGGGACTGGAGGGCGGCGAGGGCGACGGCGGGGGCGGTGTTGCGGGGCGCGGGTTCGAGGACGATCGCGCCCGGGCGGTGGCCCGCCTGTTGCATCTGCTCGCCGACGGTGAAGCGGTGCTCCTCGTTGCACACCACCATCAGGCCGTCGACGCCGGGGATGGCGGCGCTGCGGAGCGCGGTGGCCTGCAGGAGCGATTCCTCGCCGATCAGGGGCAGGAGCTGCTTCGGGAATGCGGCGCGAGAAAGCGGCCAGAGCCGGGTTCCCGAGCCGCCAGAAAGCAACACACCATGCACGGTCATCGTGATCTCCACGGGGATGTCGGTCGCGAGGCACGGACTCGCCCGTCTGCCGGCGCGCTGCGACTCTCCGCTGGATCGGCGCTCTGGACGGGATTCTTGAGATCGCCCGGATCCGCGAGCACCGGAGGGGGCCGACAGGGTACCGGTATGATGCGCCGCCGCAGCCTGCGGTTCGCGATCTCCGTCTCGCCGGCCGTGACGGGTCGGTGAGGGAACCGAGACGCCCCTGTTCGCCGTGAGCGCTCCGGGATCTCCCGGGTGCCGCTCCACTCACTCCCTCGAGGTGCTCCGCTATCCTGCCCGCCGTGTCGACCGCCCCTGCCGATCTCCGCCGGTACATCCGGACCATCCCCGATCATCCGAAGCCCGGAATCCAGTTCCGGGACATCACGACCCTGGTCGGGGATCCGCAAGGTCTGGCCGCCTCGATCGACGCCCTCGCGGCGCCCTGGGCCGAGGCGTCCGAGCCGGCGCAGCTCGTCGCGGGGATCGAAGCGCGAGGCTTCGTGTTCGGAGCGCCCCTCGCGGCGCGGCTGGGCGTGGGCTTCCTCCCGCTTCGAAAGCCCGGCAAGCTTCCCGGAGAAACGATCGGCCGCGACTTCGAGCTCGAGTACGGCACCGACCGGATCGAGATGCACGTCGACGCCTTCACGCCCGGGACGCGCATCCTCCTCGTCGACGACCTGATCGCGACCGGCGGGACCGCGGAGGCGGCGGTCGAGCTGCTCCGGGAAGCGGGGGCGATCGTCATCGAATGCGCGTTCGTGGTCGACCTGCCGGATCTCGGCGGGACGACGCGGCTCGAGAAGCTCGGTTGCTCCGTGCGATCGCTTTGCGCCTTCGAAGGCGAATGATGGCCCGGGCGTCTTCCTCGCCGTGTTGATCGAAGGACAGCCCCACCGCTCGATTCGTCGCGACCCGGTGACCGGCGCCGTTTCGATCATCGATCAGACCCGGCTGCCGCATCGCTTCGAGACACGCGTGCTGGGCGATCTCGAAGCCGCCTGCGAGGCGATCCGCGTCATGCGCGTTCGCGGCGCGCCCCTGATCGGCGCGACCGCTGCCTACGGACTCTCTCTCTCGCTCGAGGCCGATCCGTCGGATGCGGCGCTCTCCTCGGCTGCGGAGGCCCTCGTCGCTACGCGCCC
This sequence comes from bacterium, assembly GCA_024742285.1. Taxonomy (NCBI): domain Bacteria; species bacterium. The sequence goes on from JANSYR010000009.1 coordinate 117,364, forward strand.
GACCGCCGTGAATCTCCGTTGGGCGGTGGAGCGCGTCGTCGGCTGCGTGCGCCCGCTCCCCCCCGCGGCCCGCGCGGCGCGCGCACGCGACGAAGCCGATTCGATCTGCGAGGAGGACGTCGCGGCGTGCGCGTCGATCGGTGATCACGGCCTCGGCCTCCTGCGAGCGCTCGCGGAGGGACGCGACGGCGCGCCCCTTCGGATCCTGACCCACTGCAACGCGGGCTGGCTCGCGACGGTCGACTGGGGGACCGCCCTGGCGCCCATCTACAAGGCGCACGCCGCGGGGATCCCGGTCCACGTCTGGGTCGACGAGACCCGCCCGCGCAACCAGGGCGCGAGTCTGACCGCGTTCGAACTTCGGGAGATGGCGATTCCGCATACGGTGATCGTCGACAACGCCGGAGGCCATCTGATGCAGCGCGGGGAAGTCGACGCCGTGATCGTGGGGAGCGATCGCACGACCGCGAGCGGCGACGTCTGCAACAAGATCGGGACGTACCTGAAGGCCCTCGCGGCGCACGCGCACGACGTGCCCTTCTACGTCGCGCTTCCCTTCTCGACGATCGATTGGTCGATTCACGACGGGGTCTCGGAGATCCCGATCGAGGAGCGGGGCGAGGACGAGGTGCGCGAGATCGTCGGCCTGGGTCCGGACGGGGAGGTCCGGACGATCTCGCTCTTCGATTCGGCGAGCGCCGCCGCCAACCCCGCCTTCGACGTGACGCCGTCCCGCTACGTCACGCGACTCGTGACGGAGCACGGCATCTGTGAAGCGAGCCGGGAGGGACTCGCGACGCTCCGGGCGAACGCGGCGCGTCAGGCGCGCGACCTCAGCGTCCCCGTCTCGGACGATCGGTCTCAGACGGAATAGTAGTCGCGATACCAGTCGACGAAGCGCGCCATGCCCTCTTCGAGCGGGACGCTCGGGCGGTAGCCGACGGCTTCCGAGAGCGCGGAGACGTCCGCGCAGGTGGAGTGCACGTCGCCGGGCTGCATCGGCAGCATGTTCTTGATCGCTTCCCGCCCGGTGCAGCGTTCGATCACTTCGATGTAGTCCAGGAGGTGGACAGGGCGCTCGCAACCGATGTTGAAGATCCGCCACGGGGCGCTGCTGCGGTCGGCCGGGGGCGCGCCGGGGTCGTAGTCCGGCGCCGGGGCCGCAGGGTGGTCGTGGACCCGGACGACGCCTTCGACGATGTCGTCGACGTAGGTGAAGTCGCGCTGGTGGTCGCCGTGGTTGAAGACGTCGATCGGCTGGCCTTCGAGGACGCGCTTCACGAAGAGGAAGGGCGACATGTCCGGCCGACCCCAGGGACCGTAGACGGTGAAGAACCGGAGGCCCGTCGTCGGGATCCCGTAGAGGTGGGCGTACGCGTGGGCCATCGCCTCGTTCGCCTTCTTCGTCGCGGCGTACAGGCTGACCGGATGGTCGACGGCATCGCGCTCGGAGAACGGGGTCTTCGTGTTGCCCCCGTAGACCGAGCTGCTCGACGCGTAGGTCAGGTGTTCGGCCTCGGCCGAACGGCAGCCCTCGAGCACGTTCAGGAAGCCGGTCAGGTTCGCGTCCGCGTACGCGTTCGGATGGTCGATCGAGTATCGGACGCCGGCCTGGGCAGCGAGGTGGATCACGCGCTCGGGACGCGTCGCGGCGAAGAGGGTCGCGGTACGTCCGGCGTCGGCGAGGTCGAACTCGTGATGGTCGTAGGCGGCAGAGTCCGAGAAACGGGCCAGTCGGGCGCGCTTGAGCGCGGGGTCGTAGTAGTCGTTGACGCTGTCGACGCCGACGACCTCGTCGCCGCGCGCGAGCAGGCGTTCCGCGACCGCGGCGCCGATGAACCCCGCCGTGCCGGTGACCAGGACCTTCATTGGATCGAGTCGACTCCCCTGCGAGCGCGCCGATGATACACGCCGTCTCCCTGCCGACTTCCATCGGATCTCCGGTCTCGGATCTGAACCGGCCCGGTGGTCTCGGCTACCCTGCGGTCAGTGGGCGTTCGAACGCCGTCGGGGAGTCGTGGGTGCATCGTCGGGATTTCATGCGGAAAGCGACGGGGCGGCGGTTGGACCGCGTGCGGCGCATGGCCGTTTCGCTCCTCGTAGGACTGCTCGTCTGGAGCGCTCTCGCCTGCGAGAGCCATGCAGTCCGGAGCTTTCGCGGGGGCCGGCTCTACGTGACCGGGACGGAGGCGCTCGATCGAGGGGATGCGACCGCGGCGGTGCGTGCGCTCGAAGAGGCCGCCGTCCTCGTGCCCACGGCGAGCGAGATCCGCAACCACCTGGGCCTCGCCTACCAGGCGACGGGCGACCGCGACCGGGCGCGGGACGCCTTCGAGGCGGCGATCGATCTCGATTGCGACAACATGGCGGCGCGCAGCAACCTGGCCCGCCTCGACGCGGGCCCGGGCGCCCCGGTCGAGGAGACGCGTAGTGAGCGATGACGGTCGGAAGCCCAGCTTCAGCGAACGGGACCGGCTGCGTCGGGAAGGTCGAAGGGAAGCGGGGCGTCCTTCCTCGGGCCGTGCCCGCGCGGCCGAAGAGAAGGCGTCGAAGACCGCGCTCGACCTCGCCGGGGGCTCCTGCGCCAGGTGCGGCGCCTCGCCGAGGACTTGGACGACGATCTCGCGTCCCGTGCCGAGGGCCTGCTCGACCGATCGTTTCTCGACTTCGGGGACGTGGCCGAGACTGTTGCCGGGAGCGTGATACCTTCCCCTCATGGCCCACGAAGTCGAGCTCGAGGCGCTTGCCACCTACCTCGAGAAGAACCACCTGAAGCAGACGAAGCAGCGCGAGCTGATTCTGCACACGTTCCTCGACGCCAATCGTCACGTGACGAGCGAGGATCTCTACCAGGCGGTCCGCAAAGAGCACTCGAACATCGGGTACACGACGGTGTACCGGACGATGAAGCTCCTCGTGGAGGCGGGGCTCGCGACCGAACGCCACTTCGACGACGGGATCACGCGCTACGAGATCGAGCACGAACACCACGATCACCTGGTCTGCGTCAAGTGCGGGAAGATCCAGGAGTTCGAGTGCGAAGAGATCGAGGAGCGCCAGCGCGAAGTCGCGACGGAGCACGGCTTCGAGATCCTGCGCCACCGGCACGAGCTCTACGGCCATTGTTCGTCGTGCCGGGAGAACGCGTAGGCGGATTCCGGGCAGCGGGGGCCTCAGGCGACGCCGAGGGAGTTCGGGGCGCCGGGGCTCTCAGGCGCCGCTCGTCGCGCGCCCGGAGACGACGCGCCGACGAGTTGCCGACTGTTTTCCGACTACGCGCTGACGACGCCAGCACCCCCGGCGACGGTCGTCGAGGGCGGGCGGAAGTCGGCGCGATTCGATCGGGATCGCAGCAGGGAATGGCCTACCCGCAGAGGGCGGCGTCGTCGTCGGCGAGGAGCTGGACGCGCCCGGAGCGCAGCATGTAGGTCACGGTCGCGACCACCTCATCCTCGGTGTCGCTCACCTCGCCGACGGCTTCGATCAGCTCCATCAGGGTCAATGACGGGAGGCCGGTGTCCGCGGCGGGCTCGATCTCGTGGACCGCGAGCTGGTGCTCGATCGGGATGACGGTCGCGCTCGTGCGTGCGGTGGTCTCTCGGTCCATGGGTCGTACTCCTGACTCGAGCCCCTCTCGGGCCCGATGCATCCTTCATCGGCACGGTTGCTGAGCTCGTGAACGGCAACTCGCCGGTCGATTCGTGAGAAGGCCCTGAGGCGCGTTTCAGTGCTTCTGCCAACCGCTCCTGCTTGTCTCTTGCACATCTTGCACATCGCATGCCGGAGATAATCAAGAGCGTCTGGATGGGTGGAAAACCCCCAGTGTTTTCGGGCTCATGGCGGTGCCCCTGGCATCCGGAGCTGCAGGGCCTCCGCGATCGCGGAGCGGTTCGTCGTCGCGTGTCCGGCGAGGTCGGCGATGGTCCGCGCGACCCGCATCACGCGTCGTGCGCCGCGGGCCGAGAGCGCGAACCGCTCGACGGCCTCGCCGAGCAGATCGAGCGCGCTCGCCTCCGCGGCGACCTGCTCGTCGAGCGCACGGTCGGGGATCTCGGCATTGCAGCGCACGCCGCGTCTGCGTTGCCGGTGCCTCGCTTCGAGCACTCTTTCGCGAACGAGGGCGCTGGTCTCGCTCGGCTGCCCGCCGCGGAGCGCGTCCCAGGCGACCTCGCCGACGCGGACCGAGAGATCGATCCGGTCGAGCAGCGGACCCGAGAGTCGCCGGCGATAGCGCGCGAGGGCGGCATCGTCGCAGCGGCAGTCGCGGTCGGGCGTGCCATGGAATCCGCACGGACACGGGTTCGCCGCGGCCACCAGTTGGAAGCGGGCCGGAAGCTCGCAGCGCACGCTCGCCCGGGCGATCCGAACGACGCCCTGCTCGATGACTTCGCGCAGAGATTCGAGGCAGCGCCGATCGAACTCCGGCAGCTCGTCCAGGAAGAGCACGCCGTGGTGGGCGAGGGAGACCTCGCCGGCGCGGATCGGCGAGCCCCCGCCCAGCAGCCCCGCCGCGCTGGCGCCGTGATGAGGGGCGCGGAACGGCGGACGGGCGCTGGCGTGGGCGCCCTCCGGCGCCAGCCCGGATGCGTCCAGGATGCAGAACGCCTCGAGCCGTTCCGGATCGTCGAGCGGGGGCAGCAGTCCCGGAAGTCGTCGCGCGAGGAGGGTCTTGCCAGCGCCGGGCGGTCCGGTGAGGAGCAGCCCGTGTCCGCCGGCCGCCGCGATCTCCAGCGCGCGGCGGGGCAGCGCCTGTCCCCGTACGTCCGATAGACAGACCACTTCCTCGATCGGGTCGTCGAAGACGCCCGGCGGCTTCGCGATCGCGCAGGTCCCGCGGCCCTCGAGGTGTTCGATGACGGCCTGGAGATCGGCGGCGGCGATTACGCGCACGCCGGGTGCCTGCGCGGCACGCGCCGCGCAGTCGTCGGGCACGATCACCTCGTCGAGTCCCGCGTCCCGCAGCGCGAGCACCGCCGCGAGCACGCCGCGCGTGCCACGCAGTCGTCCGTCGAGAGCGAGCTCGCCGACGAATCCTCGTCCTCCGAGCATCTCCGCATCGAGTGCATCGCCCACCGCACCGAGCACCGCGATTGCGATCGGCAGATCGAGCCCGGCCCCCTGCTTGCGGAGCTCGGCCGGTGCGAGGTTGACCGTGACCCGCCGGTCGGGGAAGGAGAGCCCGGCGGCGGCGATCGCGCCGCGGATCCGGGACGTGCTCTCGCGGACCGCGGCCTCCGGCAGCCCGACGACATCGACCCGCGGCAGCTGGGACGAAAGCCGCACTTCGACCTCGATCGGCACCCCGCGGAGTCCATCGAGGGTCGCGCTCCACACGCGGATCATGAGGCACCGCCTGGGACCGACGAGCCTCGACAGCATGCCGCGCCGCCCCCGCCCGCGGAACCGATCCGACGAGAACCGGAGCCTCCCCGGTTGGAAATCGGAGATCCGGCCCCTACGGTGTGGCCGGACCGATCCACCCCAACCGGCCCCGCAGCCGAGCGAGCGCTCAACCCGGGCACGCCGCCCCGAGCAAGAAAGCGTGCACGGCCCAGGGGGCGCTCATCGCGAGCACGCCGCCCCGAGCAAAAAAGTATCCACGGCCCAGGGGCAGGGGGCGTTCATCGCGGGCACGCAGCCCCGAGCAAGAATGCGCCCGCGGCCCAGGGGGCGCTCAACGCGCCCCACCGCCTCAAGCAGAGAAAAAAGCGCCCGCGGCCCAGGGGGCGCTCAACGCGCCCCCAAAAAAAAGGGAGGCAGAGCTCTCAGGGTAGAGCTCTGCCTCCGACTTTCGAAAAGCCCCGCGAGGAGCGGGCCTACATCAGGGAAGTGTCCCTGAGTGCTCGAATGTGTCAATCAATCTGCATGCGAAACGCCGATACCAGAGGGCTCGTGAGGGTCGAGGGCTCGTTCAGGTGATTTCGAGAACGCGATCGCATATGGCAAAACGCTTGTTTTACAAGGGTTTGCGGAACGCTCTGGCATGTTGTCTGCTGGCCCTGGGGACCGCCTGCTCCGGGCTTCCTCCGCACCCGGAGATCGATGCCCGCGCCGAGAAATTCTCGGCCAGGCGGGCGCGGGCGCACTTCGCGGCGCTCGCCGGCCTCGGCGAACGGCCGCGGGGCAGCGAGAACGCGGCCCGCGCGCGGGCGTACGTGGAGCGTGAGCTCGGTTGGGCCGGGGCGGAGGTCGAAGAGCCGGGGCCGGACAGCGTGGGGGGCGACTCTCCGGTGCTCGCCTGGCTCCCCGGCTCGACCGAGGGACGGATCCTGGTCGTTGCGCCCTGGTCTCCCGCGCTGGACGGGGCCGGACCCGACGATTCCGGGGTCGCCACGTTGCTGGAGCTGGCCCGAGCCCTCTCTCGCCAGCCCTCGCGGTATTCGGTCGGCCTCGCGGTCGCCGTCGTGGCGCCGCCCGCGCCCGTTGCCGGTTCGGACCGGGAGGCGGTCCGCACGTCGGGGGCGGCGCTGGTCGAGTCGCTCCGGGCGGACGGGCAGCTCGAGTCCATCCGCGCGGTCCTCGTCCTCGAGCCCCGAGTCGGCACGTCCACCCGGATCGCCCGCGACCTCCGTTCCCACCCGGTGTTCCGCGACCTCTTCTGGCGGACCGCAGCTCGGCTGGGGCACGGTGGAGCGTTTCCCGAAGAGGGCGGCTGGTCCACGCCCGAGGGCGTTCAAGGCGCGTTCCTCTCGGCTGGCTACGGGCGGGTCCTCTCGCTGGTGGACGAGGGGCAGACGCGGGTGCGGAGGGGCCGGGCCGTCGAGGACGCCCTGGTGTTGCCGGAACCCAGCGCATTCGAGCCGGTCGGGGCGGTGGCGTACGAGGGGCTGCTCGCGCTGATGGCGCGACTGGCGCGTGTCGACGCGTTCTCGCCCTGACCCGATTCCGACTCCGTGAAGCGCTCTGTGAAGCGACTGCAACGGCGTTTCGTTTGGGCGCAATCGGTGGGACGCAGGCGGGCAACGCTCATGCGAAACCGGTCGGAGTGCCCATATCTATCTGATTTCTTTAGCGAATTCCCTTGCGCCTGCGGGAAATCGCTGCTAGTCTCCGCGCCCTTGGTTCCGGGGAATCCCCCCGTGAAGCCGACTTCTCGGATCGTGACCCCGTCGTCACACCCCGGCTGCACCGCAATCGCGCCGGCCCGCCCCCACCGCGCTGCTCGAACCGGTCGTTCGTCGCGACCTGAGCGTTCCCGCTCCGCGTGTGCAAAGCGAGCCGACCCGATCGTCCGCCGGCGAGCGACGGGGCACGCAACCAGCGAAGGAGCCAGCGCCGAAGTATGTGCACGCTGATCGTCCTCCATCGCTGCTTCGACGGTCGACCCCTCGTGGTCGCCGCGAACCGGGACGAGTTCCTGGCACGGCCGGCGGAGGACTTCGCGATCCGCACTTCGGCCACCGGTCCGATCCTCTCTCCCCTCGACCTCGAGGCGGGCGGAACCTGGGTCGGTCTCAGTCAGCGTGGTGTCTTCGCGGGTCTCACGAATCTTCGGCCGCTGCCCGGGAGCGCGATCGAGAACAAGTCGGCGAGTGAGCTCGAGAGCCGCGGCGACGTCGTCATGATGGCGCTCGAGTCGGAGAGCGCCGCGGACACCGCCCGCAAGGCCGCGGCCCTCGAGACTGCCGCGTACAACCCCTTCCAGCTGCTGGTGGCGGATGGCCGCGACGCTTTCCTGGTCGTCTATCGCGATCGCGCGGAGGTCCTCGAACTCGAAGCCGGTCCGCACATCGTCGGGAACGTCGAGGACGAGGCCATCGCGGAGCGGCTCGGACGGACCTTCCTGCTCGACGGGCAGGACGATCGAGGCGACCTGGCGGCGAGCGAGTCGTACCCGGGCTTCGAAGGGCTCGAGAGCGTCGTCGATTCGCTCGGCGAGTCGGCGCGAGAGCCCCGCGCCCTCAAGCTGACGCGCATCCGATCGCGCGTAGAGAAGATGGTGACGGAGCCGTCCTTCGATCTCTTCGATGGACTGGCCCGGATCTGCCGTGAGCACGTCGGCGGTGAAGGGATCGACAGCCCCTTCGAAGCGACCTGCGTTCACATTCCAGAGGCCAAGGGCGCCCACGATGCGCCCCGGCCCGATCGCTACGGAACGAGGAGCTCGCTCCTGCTGGAGCTCTCCGAAGACGAGGGATCGAGTCGTCTCTGGACGACTGACGGGCCGCCGTGTGTGCGGCCCTTCGAGAATCGATCGGTACTGCTGAAGGACCTGGGCGTGAGGCTCGGGGGCTAGGCAGGCCCTTACGATGCGAGGAAGAACCGTTGAGACGAATCGGTAGCAACATCCGAAAGAAGAGTTCCGAGGAGCGGTCCCACCGCCTGACGAAGAACATCATCGAGTATTCGGATTCGGACGCCCCCAAGAACGACTACCCGCGCAAGATCGTGTCGCCGACGCGACCGTCGAGCTGCTGCACCGACGCCAACAAGATGGACGTCGGCTCGGTGCGCGAGGTCGAGGGCTTCAAGTTCTGTTATCGCGTGTGCCAGGAGTGCGGCCACGCCGTGAAGTACTTCTACCCGTCGGTCGAGTCGACGAGCTCGGCGCTCAAGGCCTACCGCGAGCGACAGAAGTACATGCTCCAGTAGTCGCGGCGCCCGCGAGGGTCGTTCCGGCCCGGTGCGCGCGAGCGACGAACGGATATCGTTCGAGAGAAGGCGGTCAGGGAGCTGGCCGCCTTCTCGTGTTTCCAGATCGAGCGGAAAGCATGCTTCCGACCCCCCCGGACATGGATCAAGACCCGATTCGGACCGTCGACGACGCCGCGGCGTATCTCGAGGGCCTGATCAATCGCGAGCGGTCGACCGATTACGCGTATCGCCGGCTCGACCTGCGTCCGATCGAGGCGCTCCTCGACGCGCTCGGCCGTCCGGACGCTTCGCTCTCGATCATCCACGTCGCGGGCTCGAAGGGAAAGGGGTCGACCTGCCTCTTCGCGGAGTCGCTCCTGCTGGCGCTCGGTGAACACGTCGGGACCTTCACGTCCCCGCATCTCGTCAGCTGGGTCGAACGCTTCCGCGTCGACGGTCGCCCGATCGACGGGGCGACGCTCGCCGCCGCCGTGGAGCGGATCCGCCCGGTCGTCGAGTCGCTTCGCGAAGGTCCGGAGGCGACCCGTCCGAGCTTCTTCGACGCGACCACCGCCGTCGCCCTCCTGCTCTTCGCCGAGGCCGGCGTGGATCGGGTCCTGCTCGAGGTCGGACTCGGCGGGCGGCTCGACTCGACCAACGCCGTCACCCCCGACGTCTGCTGCATCACGAGCATCGAGCTCGAGCACACGGACAAGCTCGGGGAGACCGAGGCGCTGATCGCCGGTGAGAAGGCCGGGATCCTCAAGACCGGCATCCCGGCGATCGTCGGTCCGCTCCGCGACGAGGCGATGAGCGTCGTGCTCACCCGCGCGAGCCAGGTCGGCACGCAGCTCCGCACCTTCGGCGACGACTATCGGATCGGAGCCGGGACCGAGCCGGACGAGGCGCTGCGGCTCGATGCCGTCGATGGCTTCCGCGTCTCCTGCGGCCTCGCGACGCCGGGCGAAGCAGCGCGAACGAACGCGGCGCTGGCGATCGCCTGCGTGCGCGCGCTCGGCGCCCATCCGGACGAAGCGGTCGTGCGCGCCTGCCGAACGGGACTCGCCGGCTGCGCGCTGCCCGGACGGGTCGAACGCCTCGCCGCGGATCCACTCGTGATCGTCGACAGCTCGCACACCGCGCGCTCCGCAGCGGATCTGGCGAAGACCCTCGAAGCGCTCGCCCCCGGCGGCTTCGACCTCGTGCTCTCGGTCTCCGGAGACAAGGAGCTCGAGAACGTGCTCGCGCCGCTCCTCGAAGCACCCGGACGCGGACGGGTCGTGACGACCCGGGCGGAGCCCGCGCGCTCGCTGCCGGCGGACTGGCTGGCGAAGCGGATCGACGAGCTGGCGGAGCGACGCGGACTCGGCTGGGGCGCGGTCGAACCGCTCCCCATCGAGGACCCCGAGGAGGCGGTCCGCGTGGCCCGCGCGCAGCTGGAGCCCGGGCGCATGCTGGTGGCCACGGGCTCGGTCTATCTCGCCGGGATCGCCCGGCGCGTGCTCGGGGGCGTACCCGCCCAGGGCGACGCCCCGCGTCGATGAGCGCCTTCGAGGTCGGTCCCGCGCGAGCGGAAGAGGTCGCGTGTTGTCCCGGGATCGAGGCGCGCGCGGCGGCCCGCTTCTCGCCGGAGGATCTGCCGCCGGGCGGAGCGGACGAGGTCACGGACCTCGATACCCTCGATCGCGCGCGCCTCGAAGGGCGGCTGCTGGTCGCGCGGGTGGGCGAGACGGTCGCCGGCTTCGTCCTCCTCGAAGAGCACGGCGACGAAGCGCACCTCGAAGAGGTCGACGTGCTGCCCGAGTTCGGTCGGCGCGGGATCGGACGGGGACTCGTCGACGCCGCCTGCGCCTGGGCCCGGGCGAAGGGCTTCGCCTCGATCACGCTGTCGACGTTTCGGGACGTCGCCTGGAACGCGCCCTTCTATGCCCGCGCGGGATTCGAGGCGATCCCGAGGAGCGAGTGGACCGAATCGCTCCGCGATGCGGCGACGGAAGAGGCGGCTGCGGGGCTCGACCCGGAGCGACGCGTGATGATGCGGCGTCGGCTCGACGGGACGGCGTAGGCGTAGGGCCAGCGGGTGCCGTTTCCGGGGGGCGAACGAAAGAGCGCCCGGACCGGCTCCTCGCACGAATTGTGCGAAGGGAGGGGTAGCCAGCCCGGGCGCGGGAATGGGGGCCCGCTCCTCAGAAGCGCCCCATGATTTCCGCGGTTCTCTACAGCAATGGGCGTGCCAAGTGTGGGGTTATGCCCCAAGTGATGCTGAGGCGTCCCGCGCGATGCGGGCCCTTCGCTTCCGAGAAGGACGCCGGCAACGCGAAGGATCCGAGCAGGCAGGGCGGCCGGGCGGCTGACACAAATTGTCGTCGGGGGGTGACGGCGGGCGTCAGTCGGTCGGTGTCGCCCGTCGGCGCCGAGCGAGGGCAGCGACGTGGTCCGGTGTCGTCCCGCAGCAGCCGCCGAGGATGCGCAGCGTCGGCCGCGCGGGCCAGGGCGCCAGGCGGGCCGCGAAGGCGTCGGGCGAGAGGGCCTCGCTCCGCGAGAATCCGGTCTCCTCGTCGGGCTCGCCGAGATTGGGCGAGACGAGGAGCGGCGCATCGAGGGCCCCGAGGCATTCGAGGGAGGCGGGCAGCGTCGAGGGGGGCACGCAGTTCACGCCGACGGCGGCTGCGCCGGTGTCCAGGACCGTCCTTGCTGCGCGCGCGAGATCGTCGCCCGAGAGCAGACGACCCGGCGCCCAGGAGACGAACGAGACCACGAAGGGGAGGCCGCTCGCCGCGGCCGCCCGGGCGGCGCATTCCGCCTCCAGCGCGCTGTTCATCGTCTCGATCAACACGAGATCGACGCCCGCCTCGCCTAACAGGTCGACCTGGCGGCGATGTTCGCGGTCGAGCTCGTCGCGGGCGGGAACGCGCTCGGGCGCATAGCAGTCCTCGAGTGGCGGAAGCGAGCCTGCGACCCAGCGCGGTCCGGCGACGCCGGCATCCAGCACGGCGCGACGGACGAGCTCGACCGCGAGCCCGGTGAGCGCGCGGTCGCTCTCCGCGGGAAGGCCGGCGCGGTCCAGGGTGCGCGCCTGGGTACGGAACGTGTTCGCCGTGACGATTTCGGCGCCGGCCCGGAGATGCGCGCGGTGGATCGCCGCGACCGAGTCGGGGGCCTCGAGCAGAGCATGGGTCGACCAGAGCGGGAGCCCGGTCGGGATCCCGGCGCGCTCGAGCTCGGTTCCCGTCGCTCCATCGAGGAGCAGCGGCGGGCCGTCGCCGGAGAGACGCGCCGCCAGCGCTTCCGCACGCCTTCGCGTCCGGCCGGGATCGCGACCGGCAAGGGTCGTCCCATCTGCCCGATCCGACTGGGCTCGCACCCTTCTGGTCCTCCGCGCCCCGCGCCCGCGTTCCCGTGGGAACCCGTTGCGACCGGGTTTTCGTTCCCGCCCGGGCGAGGATGCGCTACCCACCCAGCCGACGCGAGGACCCCGGAAATCGCGCACACGCGCCGGATCCGGGGGATCCCGGATTCGCGATTCGACGCCCCGCGCGGCCCGGCCGCGCCTGCCGTCCGCCCACGCTCCACGCGCTCCCATCCATCCACCCAGCCATCCGGTGAGATCTTGACCCAGGACACGCACAGCCTTCCCGCGGATCGACCGCTCGCGATCTTCTGCGACTTCGACGGGACCTTCTCGGTCCAGGACGTGGGGTCGACCCTCGCCCAGCAGCTCCTGCCCGAGCGCCGCGCCAATCTCTGGGAGCGCTTCGCCGACGGTGAGTTCACCGCGTGGACCTACGTGATGGCGCTGCTCGACGGACTCGAGCTCCCGGAGAAGCAGCTCTACGAATTCCTCGAAACGATCGATCTCGACCCGGGCGCCGAAGACATGCTGGCGTGGTGCGAGGCCGAGGAAGTTCCCTTCCGGATCCTCTCCGACGGCTTCGACTGGAACCTCGAGCGGCTCCAGGAGATCAACGGCGTGTCCTTCGAGTTCAACGCCAATCACCTCCGCTACGAAGGCCAGACCTGGCGGCTCTCGCCGGGACGACCGAACGAGGCCTGCGGCTGCGGGACCGGCAGCTGCAAGCGCGGGCTGATCTCGACCTATCGCGCCGCGAATCCCGGTGCCTTCTGCGTGCACATCGGGAACGGCCGCGTCTCCGACCTGTGCGGCGCCCTCGAGGCCGACCTCGCCTACGCGAAGGACACCCTCGCGCCGGCGCTCGAGGAAGCGGACCATCCCTTCGTCGCGTTCGAGACGCTGCACGACGTGATCGCGCACCTACGCGAGCGTCGCGCCGCCCGTGAGGGTGGCAGCGAATGAGCGACGGGGCGCGGACGGGCGAGGCGGCCGCCGGCCAGCGGATCGCCGTGCTCGGCGCCGGCTTCGCGGGTCTTCGCGCGGCGACGACGCTTCGCGCGGCGGGGCATCGCGTCGAGGTCTTCGAGGCCCGTACGGCGGTCGGCGGGCGCGCGCGCGGCGAGTGGTGCGCCGGTCACTGGATGGACGGCAGCTGGCCGGTCCTCGGCGGTCGCGACGAAGCCCTCGCGCGCTTCGCCCGGGATCTCTCGGATCGTGGCGTCGGAGATCTGCTCACGCCGCTTCGCCCGGTGCAGACCGCCCTGCTTCGCGCCGGCGAGGCGCGGCCCGTCGACGGGTTGCAGCTGCGTGGCGTGGCGCGGATCCCGGGACCGCGGATCTGGGAACGGCCCAAGCTGCTGCGTTGGGGTCGGCTGATGGCTCGGTACGCGCCGCTGCTCGATGCGACCCATCCCGAGCGGGCGGCGGACCTCGACTATCGGAGTCTCGCCGATCACGTGTCGCTCTACTTCGGTCGAGGCGCCCTCGAGTTCTGGCTCGCGCCGGAGGTCCAGAGCGTCTACGGCGATTCCGTCGACGAGCTCTCCCGCGTGGCGCTCCTCCAGCATGCGGCGGGCCAGGGCATCGGAGGTCGCCGTCCCGCGCCTCCCGGTCTCCCACGTCGCCCGCTGATCGAGCTCGCCCAGGCCGCCGCCGAGGGGCTCGAGATCGATCGCGCGACCCAGGTCCAGCGCGTCGACGAGCTCGCCGCCGGCGGCTATCGGCTCGAGCTGCTCGACGCCGACGGGCCGCGCGCGGAGTCGGGCTTCGACGCGACCGTGATCGCCGTCGGCGCGAGCGAGGCGGCGCGGATCGCCGGGCCGCTGCTCACCCCGGCGGAGCGTGACTTCTTCGCCGCCGTGGAAGAGCGCCCGGTCGTGACCCTGGCGGTCGCACTCGAGGGAGTCCACTCGGGGCTGCCCCAGGAGATCCGCCTCCCGCGCCGGGAGGACTCGGCGATCGCGTCGATCGTGGTCGAGCCGGGGCAGAGCGGCGGCCGCGCACCAGAGGGTCGCAGCCAGCTCGTGATCCGCGCCCGCGACGCCTTCGCGGCGCGCTGGCGCGAGACGGCGAGCGACGTGGTCGCGAAGAACCTCCTCAGTTCTCTCGAGCTCGCGATGCCTGGAATCGGAGAGCGGGTCCGGACGACCCACGTCGGTCGCGCGAACCAGGCCTTCTTCGGCGTCGGCCACTACCGCGAGCTGGCGAATTTCGACCGGGTCCAGCGCGATCGGCGCAGTCTCGGCCGACGCGTCTACTACGCCGGTGACTACCTCGTCGGCCCGACCTTCGAGTCCGCGACCCGCGCGGGCCAGCGTGCGGCCGAGGCCCTGCTCTCGGATCTCGCTCGCGAAGGCGACGACCCGCTCGTCTAGCGGCGTCGCAGGCGGATCAGGCCCCGGCGATCCCGGTCACGAAGGCGACGGTCGCCAGCACGACGGAGGCGGCCCACACGAGGCCGATCAGGAGCGCGAGGTTCCGGAACTGGGGCTCCTTGCGGGCGCGCAGGCTGATGTCGACGGTCAGGCCCGCGATCAGGACCAGGGCGGCCGCCGCGAACGGATTGCGGTCCACGCCCGTCAGGATCAGGACGGCGGCTCCGAAGGCCCCGCCGCTGCCGAGCACGACGACCACGACGGGCAGCAGGGCGGGCTCGCTCAGGAAGGTCCCGATCAGCCCGTCGAGGGACGGGAATTCGTCGTCGTCCTCGCGTCGTTCGTCGTCTTCTTCATCGCTCATCGGAACCTCGTCCCTGCGTCTTCCACAGGACACTAGTCCTTCAGCAGGACGGCGCGGGTCGCGCCCGCTCCGCCCTCGTCGCGGGCCGCTTCGGCGGTCTCGACGACGTAGTGGGAGCGCGGGAGGTGCTCCCGCACGGCGCGTTTGAGTGCCCCGGTCCCGATCCCGTGGATCACGCGCATCTCGTCCCGTCCTTCGGCGGCCGCCAGGTCGAGGGCCACGTCGAGCCGCTCGAGGGCCTCCTCGACGCGCAGGCCGCGGAGGTCCACCTCGACGATCCCCCCGATCCGCGCCGGCGGGAGCGGCTCGGCGCGCGGCTCCCGCTCCCGGGTCTTCGGGGGCGCTTCGGGGGCTCCCCCCGCGGCCGTGCTCGTCAGCTGGTCGCGCCCGAGGACGACCTTGCGCCCCGACACGCGGACGGAGACCCGGCCCTTCCGGTCGGGCAGCGCGACCAGCATGCCCTCGCCGCCGCCGGGGGTGCGGACCGGGTCGCCCACCCGCGCCTTCGGCCAGTCGACGGGCGCGAAGGCGGTCTCCACCGGGGCCTTCCGGGCCTCGAAGCCCTTCGCCTTCTGCACGCGCTCGGTCTCGTCGCGCAGGGTTTCGAGCTTCGCTTTCGCGTCGGCGGCGCGGCGGGAGGAGGGGGCGCGCTGGAGCTCCGCGATGATCCGGGAGACCTCGCCGTGGGCCTCCTTGAACGACGCGTCGAGCTCGCCGCGCATCTCGCCGAAGAGCTTGT
This sequence comes from bacterium, assembly GCA_024742285.1. Classification (NCBI taxonomy): domain Bacteria; species bacterium. The sequence goes on from JANSYR010000009.1 coordinate 132,768, forward strand.
CGCGACGCTCCTGGAGGCGCGAGAGCTTCGACCGGTACTCCTCGCGCGCCTGCTCACTCTCGGCGCGCAGCGTCGCCGCCGCGGCCTGCTCGCTCTCGAGAAGCGCGCGACTCGCGGCGAGCTCCGCGAGCATGCGGTCGAGGCGCCGATCCTCGCGGTCGAGGAGGGCGGCGGCGCGGTCGAGCACGCCCTGCGGCATGCCCATGCGTGCGGCCACGGTCGTCGCGGACGATGCGCCGGGTGCTCCGATCCGCACGCGGTAGGTCGGTGCCAACGTCTCGGGATCGAACTCGACGCTCGCGTTCTCGAAGCGGTCGTCGACCTCGGCCATCTCCTTCAGCAGGTTGTAGTGGGTCGTCGTGATGACCCGCGCACCGTCGTCGGCGAGCGCCTCGAGGGTCGACTGCGCGATGGCGGCGCCTTCGGAGGGGTCGGTGCCGACGCCGACTTCGTCGAGACACACGAGCGTGTCGGGACCCGCGGCGCGGAGGATTCCGGCGAGGTTCGCCATCGCCGCCGAGAAGGTCGAGAGGCTCTCGTTGATGTCCTGGTGATCGCCGATGTCGGCCAGTACGCAGTCGACGAGATCGACCCGTGCACCCGGATCGGCGGGCACGTGCAGCCCGGCCCGGACCATGAGCGCGGCGAGGGCGATCGACTTGAGGGCGACGGTCTTGCCCCCCGCGTTCGGGCCCGAGAGGATGAGCACCCTGAAGTCGCTGCCGACGCGGAGGTCGTTCGCGACGCACTCGTTCGCCGGGATGAGGGGATGGCGTAGGCCGGGCAGCTCGAAAATGCCTTCGGTTCCGACGTCGGGGAGGACCGCGTCCATGTCGCGCGAGAGGGTCGCGCGCGCGATCGCCAGATCGAGCTGGCCGAGCCGTTCGAGGCTGCCGCGGATCGACTCCGCTTCCCGGGCGACCGCCGCCGACAGCTCGCGCATCACGCGGAGGATCTCGCGTTCGACCGTGAGCTCCGCCTGCCGGTGTTTGTTGTTGAGCTCGACCATCCCGTCGGGTTCGACGAAGAGCGTCGTCCCCGAACGGGAGGCATCGTGGACGATCCCGCGGACGTGCCCCTTCGAGTCGCTCTTCACCGGGAGGACGAAGCGCCCGTTGCGGACCGTGTAGTAGGCGTCGGAGAGATGCGGCTTGATGTCCTCGTGCTGGAGGCTGCGCTCGATTCGCGTCTGCAGCTCGGCCCCGAGCTTGTGCACGTCGCGCCGTGCGTCCGCGAGGGTGGGGCTCGCCGTGTCCCGCACCTCGCCGCTCGCGTCGAGACAGCGACCGATCTGTGCCTCGAGTCCCGGCGCTTCGCCGATCTGGATCGCGATTTCGAAGAGCGTGGGCGCGGTCTCGCGGCGACGATCGAAGAAACGCAGCGTCGCGTGCAGTGCCTCGAGGGTGCGGCGCACGTCGGCGAGCTCCGCGGGCTCGAGGACGCCTCCCTTCTCGGCGCGGGCGACCGCGGGCCGCACGTCGACGCAGCCGCCGAGGGGCGGCGGGTCGTCGTCGTCGAGCAGCGCCCGGGCCTCGCTCGTCTCGTCGAGTCGCGCCCGGGCGCCTTCCTCCGTGTCTTCGAAGAGGTTCCGCGTGGAAGTTTCCGCGACGACGCGAGCACCGATCGGCGTGCGGCAGGCGATGCGCAGCGCGTCGGTGATCCGTGCCCATTCGAGGCTCTCGAGGGTGGATTCCGCGACTTCGAAGGGCATGGCGCGAGAGTCTACGTTTCCTGTCGGGACGTCGCCCGGTCCCGCGCCTCCAGTTCCCCTTCTTCAGTTCCCCTACGGGCGGCCGAAACGAACAGGGATGGCCGATCGACGACCGACCGAGGCCTCTCTCCAGGGCTCCGCTGCCCTCGACGAGATGCCGACCCTCGAGATGCTCAAGCTGATCCATGCCGAAGACGGCGTCGCCCACGCGGCGGTGGCCGAGGTGTTGCCGCGCGTCGCCGAAGCCGCGGACGTGCTCGCGACCGCGATGGGCGGCGGCGGGCGTTGGTTCAACGTCGGGGCCGGGACGAGCGGCCGGATCGGTGTGCTCGACGCGTCGGAGATCCCGCCGACCTACGGGCTTCCGCCGCGCTCGGTGCAGGGGATCCTCGCCGGCGGAGACCGCGCGCTGCGCAGCGCGGTCGAGGGCGCGGAAGACGATCCGGAAGCGGGGGCGCTCGAACTCGAGGAACGCGGGGTGACGCTCGGCGACGTGATCGTCGGTCTCTCGGCGAGCGGCACGACGCCCTTCGTCCTGGGCGCCGTCGAGGCGGCGAACAAGCTCGGCGCGCGGACCGTCGCGATCACCTGTGATCCCGATTCGCCCCTCGCGGAGTCCGTCGAGATCGCGATCGCGCCCAACGTCGGTCCCGAGGTGGTGACGGGCTCGACGCGCATGAAGGGCGGGCTCGCCCAGAAGATGATCCTGACCGCGCTCTCGACCGCGGTCATGGTCCGACTCGGCCGCGTTCGCGGCCACCACATGACGCACGTGACGCCGGTCTCGAGCAAGCTTCGTGGCCGCGCCGTCCGCATCGTCATGGAGCTCGGCGACGTCGATCGTGACCAGGCGCGGGATCTGCTCCGCACGACCGAGGGATCGGTCGAGGCCGCGCTCCAGATGATCGAGACGGAGCGTCGTCGCCTGCGGGGCGACTGACTCCCCTTCCGCGCCCCGCGCCGGTTATGCTCTGCGGACGGTGCCGGGTCCTCGTCTCGGCAGGAGGACGACCGTGCCGACCCGTCAGGAAGAGATCGAACGCCTCGCCGCCCTGGCACTCGCGCCCCTGGTGGAGGTCGCCTGGGCGGACGGCTCGGTGACCGAAGCGGAGCGGCAGGGCGTGCTCGAAGCCGCGAAGGCGATCGGCGTCGAGCAGCACGGCGAGTTCGCGCGGACGACGCTCCGTCGCTGGCTGCACGAGAGTCCGCCGACCGAGGCGCTCGAAGCCTGGCGGGCGCTGCTCGCGCCGACGCTCTCCGAGAGCGCGGCGCGCGCGGCGCGCAAGACGGAACGCAAGCTCCTCGACGAAGCACGTCGCATCGCGAAGATGGACGAGCGCCCCTTCGACGACGGGGCCTCGATCGATGCGCGCGCCGGGATCACCGCCGAAGAACAGCGCGTCCTCGACGAGCTCGCCGCGGCGCTCGCGCGGCTCGACGCGCAGGACTAGGCACCGCCTGATCCGTCGCCTGCGGGCGCTCGGCTTACCCTTCGCGGGCTCAACGCTCTCCGAGCTTGTCCGAGTGCTTCAGGTTGGTCGCCTCGGTGGCGAGCACGACTTCTTCGGCGATGTTGGTGGCGTGATCGCCGATCCGCTCGAGGTGCTGGGCGATGAAGATCATGTCGATCTGCTGACGGGACTCGTCGGGATCGTCCTCGAGGCGGTCGATCGACGCGCGAATCAGTTCGTCTTCCTTGTCGTCGATCTTGTCGTCGTCTTCGAGGACCCTGCGCGCCGCATCGGCGTCGAGATCCGCGAGGGCCTGGACGGCGTTGCGCAGCGCGGCCCGGCTGTCGTCCGCGAGGCTGTGCAGCTGGGGCGGGAGCTCGATGGGAGGGACGTCGGAGAGGCGCCGGGCGCAGCTCGCGATGTTCCGCGCGATGTCCCCGACGCGCTCGAGGTCCGTCGCGACGGATTTGACCGCGACGACCAGGCGAAGGTCGCTGGCGACCGGCGCGTCGAGGGCCAGGATCCGGAGGACCGTGTCGTCGATTTCGACGTCGAGGCGGTCGATCGCGAGGTCGTCGTCCTTCACTTCGAGGGCAAGGGCCGAGTCCCGCTCCCAGATCGCCTGGAGGCTCTTGTCGAGGATCGCCTCCGAGAGTCGAGCCATCTGCAGCACGGTCTCCCGCAGGCTTCCCATGTCGCGGTCGACCCGTTTGTTGGCGCGCTGCGACATGTTCCTCCTGGCGCGAGAGTCGTCCCGCGGGCGTCATGGGGGGCGGATTCCAGCCGTTCTCCCGCGATGTGAACGCGCGGGCGGGCCTTCCGGCCTCGCCAGCATAGAGTTTCTTCCCTGATTTCGGCAACTTGCGGCGATCGGGCTCGATCCGTGGCCGATCGGGGCATCGTCACGGAACTGTCACCGTTCCTTCAAGGTGCGCGCATACCCGACGCGTAGATTCGCGGGCGTTCGAGGACTGTCTCCTCGATCCCATTCGAGGCGCGAGCCCGAATGCCCACCCTGAGCCGGTCGGACCCTTCCGGGCCGAACACGGCTGCAATACGAAGGAATCGAACGATGACGATTCAGCGCATGGCCCTCACGGCGATGCTCGGCCTCTCCCTGGCCCTTGTCTTCACCCAGGGCGCGGCGGCGCGCGAGCAGATCCACATCGTGGGCTCTTCGACCGTCTTCCCGTTCTCGACGACCGTCGCGGAGCGCTTCGGCCGCAGCACCTCGTTCAAGACGCCGGTCGTCGAGAGCACCGGCTCCGGCGGCGGACTGAAGCTCTTCTGCCAGGGCGTCGGCGACCGCACACCCGACATCACGAATGCCTCCCGCCGCATCAAGTCGAGCGAGGTCGACCTCTGCGCGAGCAACGGCGTTGCCGAGATCGTCGAGGTCCAGATCGGCTTCGACGGCATCGTCCTCGCGAACTCCAAGAAGGCCGATCGGATCGAGCTCACGCTGAAGCAGGTCTTCCTCGCCCTCGCGAAGCAGGTCCCGGTCGACGGGAAGCTCGTTCCGAACCCCCACAAGAACTGGAGTGACGTCGATCCGTCGCTGCCGAACCGGCGCATCGAGGTCCTCGGCCCGCCGCCGACGTCCGGGACGCGGGACGCCTTCGTCGAGGTCGCCATGGAGGGCGGCGCGAAGAAGATCCCGATGCTGAAGGCGCTCCGGAAGGAGAACAAGAAGGAGTTCAAGCGCGTCGCCCACTCGATTCGCGAGGACGGCGCCTACATCGAGGCCGGCGAGAACGACAACCTGATCATCCAGAAGCTCGAAGCGAACCCGACGGCGCTCGGCATCTTCGGCTTCTCGTTCCTCGATCAGAACGAGGACAAGATCCAGGGCTCGATCGTCGACGGGGCGGAGCCCACGTTCGAGAACATCGCCGACGGCCAGTACGCGATCTCCCGCTCGCTCTACTTCTATCTGAAGAAGGCGCACGTCGGGAAGGTGCCCGGCCTTCAGGAGTTCGTGAGCGAGTTCACGAGCGACAACGCCTCGGGTGAGGAGGGCTACCTCGCGGACAAGGGGCTCATCCCGCTTCCGGACGGCGCTCGCGGCGAGGTGAAGCAGAGCGCCGCTGCGCTCGCCCCGCTCGAGCTCTAGTGGCTCACTCCTTCGGGCACGTCGCCCGGATTCCCCTGAAACGCATCAGGGAAACCAAGAAGGCCCGAGTCGCGTGATGCGACTCGGGCCTTTTTGTTCGCTCGCGGCTCCGGAGGAACGAATTCCTACGACGAAGCCGGAGTGACGAGAAGCGCGGCGGGCGCCGCGGCGGGGGTGATGTCCGCCCGTATGACCGGGTCGGACTCACTGTGCGGCGCGCGGGCCTGCTGGGATCAGGCCGCCTGCTGCTTCTCGAGGGTGCGGAGCTTCTTGTTGAGCTGCGCGATCTTGCGCTCGAGCTTCTTCAGCTCGTCGAGACGCGCGAGCTTGAGGCTCGTGTAGATCTGGTCGACACCGGCGTCGACGTTCTTCTCGACGCGCTCGGTCAGCTCGTCGCGGAGCTCTTCCGCCCGCTTGATCGCCGGAACCTTGCGCAGCTCCTTCTGGACCTGCTTGACGTTCTTCTCGATCCGCTTCTGGCTCTGGGTGCGGAACTTCTCGCTGCGGGTCTGCAGCTCGTCGGTCCACTTCTCGAGCTCGGTCGTGATCTTGTCGATGCCTTCGCTCGCCCAGTCGGGGCGGAAGTCTTCCCAACTCCAGTCGGCGTTTCTCGCGGAGCGGGTGGTCTTCTTCGTGCGGGTCTTCGTCGTGGCCATGGCTTCGTCCTCTTTCCTGTCCTGTCAGTCGGATTCCGCGTCGACCCGGGGATGCGGGTTCCCGGAGCACGAACGGCGCCGGGGAGATGTGGCGGAAGGTTGGGGTGCCTGATGTTGCCTGTCGGGGTTGACGCGACGCGTCTTTCCCTGCGACGCGGCGGATCCTAGACACGCTGCGTCATAGGGTCAACCAGGAATCTCGGAAAAAGAAGAAAAAACTTTCGAAACAACTAGATAGCGGCGACGCAGAGCAGCAATTCGTTGCACCTGTGCCGCCCTCGGCGCGTTTTGACGCACTGAGTCGAGATCCGCTCTGGACGACGCGCTCGGGCGGCGGTCCGGTCGGCTTCGGGCCGACCCCGGGCGGGCCTCAGCCCCAGCGCAGGACCGCGCTCGCCCAGGTGAAGCCCGAGCCGAACGCCGTCAGCGAGACGAGCTGGCCCGGCTGCAGGGTCCCGTCCCGGGAGGCCTCGGCGAGCAGGATCGGGAGCGCGCCGGCGGAGCAGTTGCCGAGGCGCTGGATGTTGTTGCGGACCTTCTCCTCGGGAATCTCGAGCCGCTGGGCCACCGCCTCATTGATCCGCAGGTTCGCCTGATGGAAGAGGAAGAGGTCGACGTCGTCGAGCTTGAGGCTCGCTGCGCCGAGGGTCTCGAGCAGCACCTCGGGCATCCGGGTCACCGCGTGCTTGAAGACGAAGCGCCCCTCCATGTGCGGGAAGTGCTTCTTTTCCGCGAGCATCTGCTCGTCGATCCGAACCGGATAGCGCGCGGAGCTCGGTCCCTCGGTCCAGAGCCGGCGCGCATGCTTGCCCTGCGCGTGGCAGCGCACCTCGAGCACGCCGGGCCCGTCGTCCTCGCCGTCGACCGCCTCGAGGAGCGTTGCGCCCGCGCCGTCCCCGAAGATCACCGTGACGTCCCGCCCCTCGGTCGAGACGTCGAGCCCGGTCGAGTGGACTTCGGCTCCCACGACGAGCACGCGGCGGTGGGCACCCGTCCGAATCAGGGCGTCGCCCATCTGGAGCGCGTAGAGGAAGCCGCAGCACTGGGCACGGAGGTCGATGCAGGGGATGTCGCCCGCGTCGATCTCTTCGTGAAGGAAGAAGGAGGTTCCGGGGAAGTCGTGCTCGCCCGAGAGCGTCGCCAGCAGGATGCAGTCGATGTCCGCGACCTCGAGGCCGGCCTGCTCGAGGGCCTGGTGGGCCGCGCCCGCGGCGAGGGTCGAAGGGCGCTGGGTCTCGTCGATCCAGCGGCGCTCCTTGATGCCCGTCCGCTGCTCGATCCACTCCTCGGTCGTGTCCATCCACTGGGTCAGGTCGGCGTTCGTGACGACGCGGTTGCCCACGCTCATCCCGGTGCCCGCGATTCGGGAGCGAAGCGGCATGTGGGATTTCCTCCAGAAGTCGGCCGGCCTGGCAGCGCCGGCGGGGTGGCGTCCGGCCTAACGTCCGGACGCGGCGAGGTCGACGAAGCGGTCTTCTTCTCCGGGGACGCGATCCTCGTCGTCCCAGAGGATCTCTTCCGCTTCGGTCAGGAGTTCGCGCAGGCCAACGCCCGTGAGCGCGGAGATCGGGATCGCCTGGTAGCGACGCGCGAGGGCCTGGGCCTCGGCCTCGTCCAGCCGGTCGATCTGGTTGAACACGAGCAGCTCCGGCTTCTGGTCGAAGCCGAGCTCGCCGAGCACGTCGCGGACGGCGCGAATCCGTCGATCGATGTCCGGACTCGCGGCATCGACGACGTGGAGCAGCAGGCTCGCGTCGCGAAGCTCCTCGAGGGTCGCGTGGAACGCGGCGACGAGGTCCTCGGGCAGGTCGCGGATGAAGCCCACGGTGTCCGTGATGATCACCTCGCGCTCACGCGGGAAGCGAAGCCGTCGCGAGACCGGGTCGAGGGTCGCGAACATCTTGTCCTCGACGTGGACGTCGCTCTGGGTGAGCGCGCGCAGGAGCGTGCTCTTGCCCGCGTTGGTGTAGCCGACGATCGAGAGGACGGGCACGCCGCGGCGGCCGCGCTTGCGGCGCCGTCCCTCACGTTGCTTCGTGAGCCGTTTCGCTTCGCGTTCGAGGCGGGTGATCCGGTCGCGGACGCGGCGACGGTCGCTCTCGAGCTTCGTCTCGCCGGGGCCGCGGCCGCCGATCCCGCCCGCGAGGCGAGAGAGCGAGAGATCCGCGCGTTGGGCGAGGCGAGGCATGCGGTAGCGGAGCTGAGCGAGCTCGACCTGGAGCTTGCCGTCTCCCGTGGACGCGCGCTGGGCGAAGATGTCGAGGATGAGCTGGGTCCGGTCGATGACGCGCAGCTCCATCCGTTCGGAGAGGTTGCGCGCCTGGGCCGGCGTCATGTCCTGGTCGAAGATGACGAGGTCGATGTCGCTCTGGAAGCATCGGATCACGAGGTCCGAGAGCTTGCCGGCGCCGATCACCGTGCGCGGATCGACCTTGGGACGCGACTGGGTCACGACGTCGACGACGTGGACCCCCGCGGCGCGGGCGAGCTCCCGGAGCTCGTCCACGTGCATCTCGAGGGTCTCGCGGTCACGGCCGGCGGTGACGGAAACGAGGATCGCACGTTCGCCTTCCGCGACTTCCTGGCCTTCGGTCGCGCGCGAGAGTTCGTTCTCGAGGTCGCGGATCCAGGTGCTGAACTCGAAGTCGAAGTTGGCCGGATGGACCGGGTCGAGCTTCTCGACCGAGCGGCCGTCGTCGTTCGCTGGCGCGAGGGACGCGGCGTGGGCGAGCCCGGGGAGGCCGTCGTCCCGGACTTCGATCGAAACGACCGCGTCGAGCCGGAGGAGGGCGAGGTCGGTCTCGTCGTCGCGGGTCAGCCCTTCGCCGGCGAGGTGCGTGTGGACGAGCCGCAGGCCCCGGAGGCGTCCGCGGCCGGCACGCAGGCGGCCCCAGTCGGGGAGCTCGATGCCCGAGCCGCTGCCGATCATCACGTGCTGGACGGATCCGGAGCGGTCGAGCAGGACCCCGACCTGGCGACGCACGTCGCTCGAGAGCTCGGTCAGCTCGCGAGCGAGTTCATTGGTGACGAGGAGATCGTCCGAGAGGCGGCGGCGTCCGAGACGTTCGAGGGCCTTGACCTGGCTGGCCTTGAGGCCGGTCGTGTTTCCGTGGACCTGGATGGGAGGGCTCCTGCGACGCGCGTGGTGGACGAGGTCGCTGGCGGAGGGCGCTGGCATCTCGCGGCAGACTGCGAGGGACGGTCACCGCCTCGGCGCGCGGCGGATGACACCCACCGAGGGTAGGGAAGCGGCGCTGGACGGAACAGGCTCGCGAGTCCAATCCATGGGTCGTGGACGGCACGGTCGTGCCCCGAAGGGTGTCCGTCCCAAGACGTTCCGGGGGCGTGGGGAGTCGGCGACGCGACCGGTGCGGGGATCCGCCATACCCTCGGTGCCCTCCGCGTGCCTGACCCGGCCGCTGGCGGTCTCCGTCCTGCAGGCCGGATTCTCCAATGTTGCGGGTAGGTTGCGCGCTTGAGTCCGCCAGTCGGCGGGCCGATGCAGACGGCGTGTTTTCCCGCCTCCTAACGACGCGGGAAGGACACTCACCCGGGCGGGCCGGATTCGCGTGCGAGGGCGGGTCGGGCGCCCGGACGGAGGATCAGCGAGTTGAGCGAGGTGTCGGTGATCGTCCTGGCCGCGGGTCAGGGTACGCGCATGAAGTCCCGCCGCGCGAAGGTGCTCCACGAGCTCTGTGGTGTTCCGATGCTCGGCCACGTGCTCCGCAACGCGCGCCGCCTCGATCCCGCTCGCCTGATCGTGGTCGTCGGCCGCGATGCCGACGAGGTGAAGGAGCGCTTCGAAGGCGAGGCCGAATTCGTCCTCCAGGAGGAGCAGAACGGGACCGGGCACGCGGTGCGGGTCGCGATGCCGACCCTCGGCGAGGTCGGGGGCGACGTGCTCGTCCTCTACGGCGACACCCCGCTCCTCTCTCCCGAGACCCTCGAGCAGATGGCGAAGACGAAGCGCGAGCGCGGCGCGGATCTCGCGGTCCTGACCGCGCGCACCCGAAACATTCCCGGTCGCGTGGCCCGGGACGAGCAGGGTCGTGTCTCCCGGATCATCGAGGCCCAGGACGCCACGCCGGAAGAGCTCGAGCTCGAGGAGCGCAACACCGGCGTCTATCTCTTCTCCGCGGATCTCCTCCGCGACGGGCTCGCCGCGCTTCGCCCGAACAACGCCCAGGGCGAGCTCTACATCACCGACATCGTCGGCTTCGCCGTCTCGCGCGGTCTGCGCGTCGAGGCGGTCGAGACTCCCGACCCCGACGAGTGCATGGGCATCAACAACCGCGTCGAGCTCGCCGACGCGACCGCCTACATGCGCCGGCGCATCGCCCGCGAGCACATGGCCGAGGGCGTGACCTTCATCGACCCGGACACGGTCTACATCGACGCGGACGTCACGATCGGTCGCGACTCGATCATCGAGCCCGGCGTCGTGATCACCGGCGACTCTTCTCTCGGCGAAGGCTGCCACGTGAAGGCCGGCTGCGTGATCGAGGAGAGCCGCCTCGGGAACGACGTCACGATCGGCCCGTCGGCCCATCTGCGCCCCGGCAGCCGCCTCGGCGAGGGCGTGAAGATCGGCAACTACGTCGAGATCAAGAACTCCACGCTGGGTCCCGGTAGCAAGGCCGCCCACCTGGGCTACATCGGCGACGCCGACGTCGGCGCCGGCGTGAACTTCAGCTGCGGCGCGATCGTCGTGAACTACGACGGCTACAAGAAGACCCGGAGCACGATCGGCGACCAGGCCTTCATCGGCTGCAACGCCAACCTCGTCTCGCCCGTCACGATCGAGCCCCACGGCTTCGTCGCTGCCGGGTCCACGGTCACGAAGGACGTCCCGGAGGACGCTCTCGCCTTGGCGCGCACGAAGCAGCGCAACATCGAGGGCTGGGTCGCCCGCAAGGAAGGCCGCGCCCGGCCTCGTTCCTCGACCTCCGCCGAAGCCGGAACCGACGCCCCGTCAGCGGCATCTGCTCCGAAGTCCGTCCCGAAGAAGCGTCCGACCCGAAAGAAGAAGGCCGCGGCGAAGAAGAAGGCTGCAAGAAAGAAGGCAGCCAAGAAGGCCACGAAAAAGAAAGCCTCGAAGAAGCAGCCCGGCGCGAAGCGCCGCAAGTAGAAAACCGAACGCCAGAAACGCAGGCCGCGATTTCTGGCGCCACACGTCGAGCATTTCCAACGCAGAGTGGCGTCAGAAGCAGAAGGCGCGGCCGGGAACCAACTCAAGAAACGCAGGCTGCGATTTCTGACGCCAGTCAAGGCGGAAAGCGGAGGCGTGCTCCCGCACGTCGAGCATTTCCAACGCAGAGTGGCGTCAGAAGGCGCGGCCGGGAGCAAGCTCAAATGTGTGGGATTGTTGGATATGTGGGCCGTGAACATGCGGCCGTCGACGTTCTCGTCGATGGTCTTCGGCGACTCGAATACCGGGGCTACGACTCGGCCGGTGTCGCCATCCTCGAAGGCGGGTCGATCGAGGTCCGCCGCGCGAAGGGCAAGCTGATCAACCTCGAGGGCACTCTGCGCGAGAAGCCGCTCCAGGGTCATTGCGGAATCGGCCACACCCGCTGGGCGACCCACGGCAAGCCCTCCGAGCGGAACGCCCACCCCCATCGCGCCGGCGGCGTCGTCATCGTCCACAACGGCATCATCGAGAACTACCGCGAGCTGCGCGCGGCGCTCGAGCGTCGCGGGGCCGAGATCCAATCCGACACGGACACCGAGCTGATCGCCCACCTGATCGACGAGCGGGTGCGGGACGGCCAGGACCTGCTGACCGCGGTCCGGGAATCGTGCCACGACCTCGAAGGCTCCTACGCCCTCGCGGCGATCTGCGACGCGGCCCCCGACACGGTCGTGACGGCCAAGAACGGGGGCTCGCCGATCATCGTGGGTCAGAGCGACAAGCAGGCCTTCCTCGCCAGTGACATCCCCGCCGTCCTGCCGTACACGCGCGATCTCCTCTCCCTCCACGACGGCGACTTCGCCGTCCTGACGGAAGAGGGGATCCAGGTCTGCGACATCGAAGGCCGGCCGATCGATCGCGAGTTCAGCGTCGTGCAGTGGGACCCGGTCTCCGCCGAGAAGGGCGGCTACGACCACTTCATGCAGAAGGAGATCTTCGAGCAGCCCCGCGCGATCACCGACACGATCGGGACCCGCGTGAACGAGGCGGAGCAGGGCGTCGACCTCGACGGGATCGAATTCGACAAGGCGTGGCTCGACGACTGCCAGGGCGTGACCCTCGTCGCCTGCGGGACCTCGTACTACGCGTCGCTCCTCGGCAAGTACATGATCGAGCAGATCGCCGGGATCCCCTGCGAGGTCGATCTCGCGAGCGAGTTCCGATACCGCAAGCCGATCGTCGGCTCGCGTCGTCTCGTGATCCCCGTATCCCAGTCCGGCGAGACGGCGGACACCCTCGCCGCCCTCGAAGAGGCGAAGGGGCAGGGCGCGCGGATCCTCGCGATCTGCAACGTCCGCGAGTCGACGATCGCGCGGGCGAGCGACGACGTGCTCTACACGCAGGCGGGTCCCGAGATCGGCGTCGCCTCGACGAAGGCCTTCGTGACCCAGGCGATCGCGCTCTACCTGGTCGCGCTCAAGCTCGGGATCGTCCGCCAGCTCCTCTCGGACGACGAGATCCGCGAGAAGCTCCACGACGCGATGCGCCTGCCGCGCATGGTCGAGGGCGTACTCGAGCTCGACCAGGAGATCCTCGGCGTCGCGCGCAAGTATTTCAAGGCGCAGGACTTCCTCTTCCTGGGCCGCGGAATCATGTTCCCGATCGCCATGGAAGGCGCGCTCAAGCTCAAGGAGATCAGCTACATCCACGCCGAGGGCTATGCCGCCGGCGAGATGAAGCACGGTCCGATCGCACTGATCGACGAGAACATGCCCGTGGTCTGCATCGCCACGAAGGGCGAGCTCCACGACAAGCTGGTCTCGAACCTCGAGCAGGTCCGCGCCCGGGACGGTCAGGTGATCGCCCTCGCCTCGACCGGCGACGAAGAGATCGCCGAGAAGGCGAACGACGTCTTCTACATCGACGATCTCGGCGACTATCTGACCTCGATCCTCGCCGTCGTCCCCCTCCAGCTGCTCGCCTATCACATCGCGACGCTGAAGGGCACCGACGTCGACCAGCCGCGGAACCTCGCGAAGAGCGTGACGGTCGAATAGTCTCTCTCCGTCGCTCGCCGGGAGCGGCGGGAGGGATCGATGCACCGTTCGTTCGCGTTCGTCGCGGCCGTCTTCTCCGCGGGCCTGATCGGCTGCGCGCCGACCCTCGAGTCGCAGGGCGCCGAGGGCGGCGCCGAGGCCTTCGCTCTCGCCTGCGCTCATTGTCACGCCAGCGGCCTGTCCGGGGTGCCCGCCGCGGGGGTACCCGGAGATTGGAACGCGCGCGAGACCCGGGACTTCGAGGTCCTGCTCGAGCGCGTGATCGCTGGACACGGGAACATGCCGCCGCTCGGCAGCTGCGCCTGGTGCAGCGAGTCGGAGCTCCGCGCGGCGATCGCGCTGATGGTGACGGGGTCGGAGATCGAGGTTCCGACGCCGTGAAGAACTGCACGCGACGGGAGCTGATCCGGGACGGTCTCGCGGCGATGGCGCTCGTTTCGATTCCCGGTTGTGCCGCGCCGACGCCGGAGCGCCGCCTCGCCTGGCGCAACTGGGCCGGGGATCACGCGTGCCGGCCGGCGGCGCGTCTCGCGCCCCGGGACGAGGACGAGCTCGCGTCGATCCTGCGGCGCGGCGCCGGCCCGATCCGCCCGGTGGGTTCGGGCCATTCCTTCACGCCGGTCGCGGCGACCGACGGGACCCTCGTCTCCCTCGATCGGATGCGCGGTGTGATCGCGGCGGACGCCGCGGGCCGCCGCGCCGACATCTGGGCGGGGACGCGTCTGCACGCCCTCGGACCGGAGCTGGCTCGGCACGACCAGCTCCTGACCGTCCAGCCGGACATCGACGACCAGGCCCTCGCCGGTGCCCTCGCGACGTCGACCCACGGAACGGGACCCGCGTTCGGCTCGATGTCTTCGTACGTCGAGGCGTTGACGCTCGTGACGCCATCGGGGGACGTCCTGACCTGCGATCGAGAGCGGGAGGCCGAGGTCTTTCACGCGGCGCGCTGCTCGGTCGGCGCGCTCGGGGTGACTTCCCGCGTTCGGATGTCGAACACGGTGCCGATGAACGTCGAGGAGCGGACCTGGACGGCGCCCGTCGAAGAGGTGCTGGCGAACGCTGAGCGCCTCGCCGCGGATCACATGCACATGGAGTTCATGCCGATGCCCCGGTCCGGGCTCTCGCTGGTGATGACGACGGACGCGACGGATTCGACGGAGATCGACCTCCACGAGGACCCGACCGCCGTCGAGCAGCTGCGTGCGGCCTGGCAGGCCGTCGGCGGCGACCCGGCGGTCTATCGCCAGGTGGTCTGGGAGGCGCTCGGCGAGGGGGCCGCCGACGTGCGCTCCGGTCCGGCCCATCTCGTGCGCGCCCACGCGCGCTTCACGCGCTTTCGGGAGATGGAGTACATGGTGCCGGCGGAGGTCGGTGTCGATTGCGTGCGTGAGATCCTGGACGCGATCGATCGGACGAACCTCCCACTCGTGTTCCCGATCGAGGTCCGGTACGTGAAGGAAGACGACGTCTGGCTCAGCATGTTCGAAGGTCGCGCCGGCTGCACGATCTCGGTTCATCAGTTCGCCGACGAAGATCAGCGCCCGGCCTTCGATCTGATCGAGCCGATCCTCGTCCGCTACGAGGGACGTCCGCACTGGGGAAAGATGCATGGCCTCGATGCCGACGCGCTGCGCGAGCGCTACCCGAGATGGGACGATTTCCAGCGGGTGCGCCGAGCGCTCGATCCCCGCGGCCGCATGCTGAACCCGTGGCTCGAGCGGACGCTCGTGACCGCGGACGCGAGCTAGCCCGTGTCGGCCGCCGCCCATCCCGGCCAGCTCCTCTTCGTCGGCTATCCCGGCCACGAGGTTCCCGACGATCTCGCTGCACTCGTTCGAACGGGTCGCGTCGGTGGCGTGATCCTCTTCAAGCGGAACGTCCGCGATCCGGAGCAGGTGCGTCGGGTCGTCGCCGAGCTCCACGCGCTCGCGCCGAGCGAGGCCCCGCTCGTCGTCGCCCTCGACCAGGAAGGCGGCCGGGTCCAGCGCCTGCGCGCGCCCTGGACGGAGTGGCCACCGATGCGCGCCCTGGGGCAGCGCACGCCCGAGGACACCGCGCGCTTCGCCCGTGCCCTCGCGATGGAGCTCCGGGACTGCGGCTTCGATCTCGACTTCGCGCCCGTGGTCGACGTCGACAGCAACCCGGACAATCCGGTGATCGGAGACCGGAGCTTCGGGGGGACGCCCGAGATCGTCTCCGCCCACGCGACCGCGTTCATCGAGGCGCTGCAGGACGAAGGCGTCGCGGCCTGCGCGAAGCATTTCCCCGGCCACGGGGATACCGATCTCGACAGCCATCTCGCCCTCCCGAAGCTCGACCTGGATCTGGCGCGCCTGCGCGAGATCGAGCTGCCGCCGTTCCGGGCGGCGGTCGAGGCGGGGGTCGCGAGCATCATGACCGCTCATGTGCTCTTCCCGCGCCTCGACGAAAAACGCCCGGCCACGCTCTCCGGGGACGTCATGCAGATCCTGCGCGGCGAGCTCGCCTACGATGGCCTCGTCTTCAGCGATGACATCGAGATGCGCGCGATGGCGGATCACTGGTCTTCCCATGCGTGCTCGATCGGCGTTCTCGAGGCGGGGGTCGACTCGATCCTGGTCTGCTCGAAGGCCGATCTCCGGGACGAGGTCCTGGCCCATCTGGAGTCGGCGCCCGACGCGCTCCTCGAAGCGCCGCTTCGTCGGATGCAGGCCTTCAAGGAGTGCTTCGGTGGCGGACGGGCGGCGACGCGATCCGCTCCTCCCTACGCCGAGCATCTGGCCCTGGCGGAGACCTTCGTCGCCGGGCGCCCGACCGACGTGACGTCGGACCCGACCGAACGCGCCTGACTAGCGCCGGCGGACCATGCGCAGCCCCGCGAAGCCCGCGGCGAGGAGCGCCCCGATCGCGGCGCCGCCGAGGCCGAGACCCGGAACCGGCGTCGGCGCCTGGCCGAGGTAGACCCTCAAGAAGTCTCCCCCGAAGTCCGCGAGCGCGAGGTCGGGGCGCCCATCCTCGTTGAAGTCCGCGGCCACGGCGCCGAAGAAGCTGCTGACGGAGGGCACGACGGTCGGCGCTCCGAAGGTGCCGTCGCCGACTCCGGGATAGACGCTGAAGCTTCCGTTGTTCGCCGTCACGAGGTCGAGCTCGCCGTCGCCGTCCATGTCCTCCGCGAGGATCCAATACGGATTGTCGCCGGCCCCGGGGCCGATCCCGTAGCGAACGGGCGCGGCGAAGGTCCCGTTGCCATTGCCGAGCAGGACCGCGATCTCGTCCGACTGGAAGCAGGCGACCGCCACGTCGACGTTCGCGTCGGCGTCGAAGAAGCCTGCGACGACGGACTCCGGACGAGTGCAGGTCGTGGGAATCGCCGTCGGCGGACCGAAGGTGCCGTCTCCGTCGCCCAGGACCAGGCCGAGCGAATTGTCCGCGCTCTGCGCGTTGCTCGTGATCACGTCGAGCAGGAGATCGCCGTCGAAGTCGGCGACCGCGAGATCGGTCGGGAACGCGGCCGCGGACCCGATCGGCGTGCGGATCTCCGGGCCGAACGTGCCGTCCCCCTCGCCCAGAAAGACCGAGATGTTGCCGCGCTGTGCGTTCGGCGTGACGAGGTCGAGGGCGAGGTCGCCGTCGAAGTCGACCGCCTGGACGCTGCGCGGACCGTCGTCGGTCACGCCGATCACTGGAGTCTGGAACGTCCCGTCGCCGTTGCCGAGCCAGGCGGAGACGTTTCCCGTATTGAACGGAACGCTCGTCGTGACGAGGTCGATTCCGCCGAGGCCGTCCAGGTCCGCCGCGATCACGCCCTGCGGAAAGTTTCCGACGGCGAAGGTCTCGATCAGCGTGAAGCCGCCGGCGCCGTCACCGGCGAAGACGTTCGCGTCGTCGGAAGCGCGGTTCACGACGATCAGGTCGAGGTCGTCGTCGCCCGTCCAGTCGGCGGCGGCGACCTGGGAGGGGTTGAGCCCGGTGGCGAGCGAGACTGGCGGTGCGAAGGCGAACTGGGCCGAGGCGGGAAGCGCGGTGAGACAGAGAAGGATGGACGCGAAGAGGATCGGAGGCGTCGAACCGGGACGGGGGGACAACAGCATGAGCACCTCGAGCGTGACCGGACCCGTTCATCGTAGCGAGCGGAAGCCTTTACAGGAGGACGCGCGGTCGCACGGGTACCCGCGGGCGTGGTCCGGGGCCGCGCACGCTCGCCACGCCTCGGCACGTCGAGTAGATTCCCCGGACCCCGTCCACGCGATCGCGTCCCCCCAACGCCGCTCGCCCCCTCCTGGCCGAACTCTCGGCCCGACACCCTCGGACAGCGCGTGAACTCCGACTTCGACGCCGATCTCGACGAACTCTTCGACGGCCCCGCCGAGCCCGAACCGCATCCTTCCGCGACGCCGGGCGACCTGACGGAGCAGATCTTCGCCGGCCTGAATCCGGCCCAGCGCAAGGCGGTCGAGACGACCGAAGGCCCGCTCCTCGTCCTGGCCGGGGCCGGCTCCGGCAAGACCCGCGTCCTCACGAACCGGATCGCCTACCTGGTCGGCGTCTGCGGGATTCCGGCCGAGCAGATCCTGGCCGTCACGTTCACGAACAAGGCCGCCGGCGAGATGAAGGAGCGCGTCGAGAAGCTCCTCGGTCCGGCGATGGGCGACATCTCGATCGGGACGTTCCACTCGATCGGCGTTCGGATCCTCCGGCGTGACATTGGCCATCTCGCGCGCAGCCGCGGCTTCGTGATCTACGACGACGCGGACACCCTCGGCGTGATCAAGGAAGTGCTCAAGGCCGACGGCCTCGACCCGAAGGTTCACGATCCGCGGCGCATTCGCTGGCAGATCGACCAGTGGAAGAATGCCGGCCTGCTCCCGCCTGCCGCCGCGGAGCGTGCCAAGGATCTCGACGAGGAGATGATCGCCGGGCTCTACGCGAAGTATCAGCGCAAGCTCGGCGATGCCGAGGCCCTCGACTTCGGGGATCTGCTGCTCCTGACCGCGGAGCTCTTCCGCAAGCACCCCCGTGTCCTCGACTACTACCGTGATAAGTACAGCTACATCCTCGTCGACGAGTACCAGGATACGAACGGCGTGCAGTACGGCCTGATCGGTCAGCTCGCCGCGGGCCATCGGAACCTGTGCGTCGTCGGCGACCCCGACCAGTCGATCTACGCGTGGCGCGGCGCGGACATCCGGAACATCCTCGACTTCGAGCAGGACTATCCCGACGCGACGGTGATCAAGCTCGAGCAGAACTACCGCTCGACCCAGCCGATCCTGTCCGGCGCCTCCGCGGTCATCCAGAACAACTACGACCGCAAGGACAAGGACCTCTTCACCGAGCAGGAAGGCGGCTCGCCGATCCGCTTCTACGAGGCCGAGGACGACCGGGAAGAGGCGCAGTTCGTGGTCAAGAACATCCTCGCCGCGAATCGCGCCGAGGACGTCCCCTTCGGCCACATCGCGATCCTCTACCGGACCAACGCCCAGTCGCGCTCCTTCGAAGAAGAGCTCCTCAAGTACGACATCCCCTACACGATCGTGGGCGGCCAGCGCTTCTACGAACGCAAGGAGATCAAGGACATCCTCTCCTATCTCCGGCTGCTCGTGAATCCGCGCGACGACGCGGCGCTCCGGCGGATCTACAACGTGCCGGCCCGCGGGATCGGCAAGGCGAGCTGGGAGAAGATCGAGGCGCACGCGGTCACGCGCGGCCTCCCGCTGATGGAGGCGATGCGCGAGGCGGTCGAGGGGCAGCTGATCGGGCGCACGAGCGGCAAGGTCGCCGCCTTCCTCGACATGCTCGACAACTTCCGCTCGTCCCCGGAAGGCGGTCTCGCGATCGGCGGAACCCTGGAGGGCCTCCCGCTCGAGGACATGATCGCCCGCGTGATGGACGCGACCGGCTACATCCGCGCCCTCGAGAAGGAAGACACGCCCGAAGCCGAGGCGCGACTCGACAACCTTCGCGAGCTCCTTTCGTCGGCGCGGGACTTCCACGCCGTGAACGAGGACGAGCTCGCCGACGAGGAACGGAGTGAGCTCGAGCTCTACCTCGACCAGGTGGCGCTCATCTCGGACCTCGACAACTACGAGGACCGGGAAGACCGGGTCTCGATGATGACCGTCCACTCGGCGAAAGGCCTCGAGTTTCCGATCGTGTTCCTGGTCGGGATGGAGGAGCGGATCTTTCCGCACGCGTCCTCGAGTCGAGACGAGGCCGGGCTCGAGGAGGAGCGGAGACTCTGCTACGTGGCGATGACCCGCGCGATGGACCATCTCTTCCTGACCTGCGCAGCGGAGCGCTTCCGTTACGGCGATCGCTCCTACCAGTCGCCGAGTCGATTTCTGCAGGAAATTCCGGACGAGCTGATCGAGACGCTCGGCACGGCGAACCGCGGCGCGCGATCCCGCTACACGGACTCGAGCGAATCGCGCTCGTCGAGCGGATACGACTACTCCTATGCCCAGGACGAGCCGGGCGAGGGGGAAGGCGTCGCGATCGGGACCCAGGTCCGCCATCCGGTGTTCGGGCGCGGCGAAGTCCTCGCGGTGCTCGGCAGCGATCTGAACCAGAAGCTGCGGATCAAGTTCGAGCGCGCCGGCGTGAAGACCGTGATGGTCAAGTACGCCAACCTCGAACTCGCCTGATCGCAGGGTCCCCCACAGACGGAGGTCCGTCATGAAGGTCCGAACCGAAGTGGACGGCGGTCTCTTCGTCGTCACGATCACACGGCCCGAGGTCCGTAACTGCGTCGATCGCGAAACGGCCGCGGCCCTCGCGGACGCGTTCCGGAAGTTCGACGAGGACGACGCGCTCGAAGTCGCGATCCTGAACGGGGAGGACGGCTGCTTCTGCGCCGGCGCCGACCTGAAGGAGGCGAGCGGCGGGGGATCGAACGCGAACAAGGTGATGGAGGACGGCGACGGGCCGATGGGACCGTCGCGGATGCTCCTCGGCAAGCCGGTGATCGCGGCGGTCGAGGGCTTCGCCGTCGCGGGGGGACTCGAGCTCGCGGTCTGGTGTGACCTGCGCGTCGCCGCGCGGGACGCGGTCTTCGGCGTCTATTGTCGCCGCTGGGGCGTGCCGCTCGTGGACGGGGGCACGATCCGGCTGCCCCGCCTGATCGGTCAGAGCCATGCGATGGACCTGATCCTGACCGGTCGCGGCGTCTCGGGCGACGAGGCGAAGACGATGGGCCTCGTGAACCGGCTCGTCGAGCCGGGAGGGGCGCTCGAGGCGGCGAAAGCGCTGGGGCGCGAGATCGCCGCGTTCCCACAGAGGTGCATGCGCAACGACCGGATGTCCGCGATCACCCAGTGGAGCCTCGATCTGGATTCGGCGCTGCTCGCGGAGACGAAGCTCGGCCTCGAAGTGATCCGATCGGGCGAGACCCGCGAGGGTGCCACGCGCTTCGCGAAGGGCGCGGGGCGCCACGGCAGCTTCAGCGGCTAGGCTCCCCGCGGAGGAAACGTCTTGGGCGAATCGACGACGGAGAAGCGGGCGGGCGGCGTGCTGATCACCGGGGCGACCGGTCTGATCGGCGGCCTGTTGCTGCCCGGCCTGCGGGATCGCTTCGCGTGGGTCCGCTCGCTCTCGCGGTCCGGGAGCGCACCGGCCGCAGGAATCGAAGCGCGGACCTGGGACGGACTCGATCCCGGCACGACCGCCCTCGACGGCGTCGACACGATCGTCCATCTCGCGGGCGAGCCGATCTTCGGCGGTCTGCCGAGCCGTGCCCGGCTGGCGCGGGTCCGCGCCAGCCGGATCGAGTCGACGCGGCGCCTCGTCGAGCGAATCGCCGAGCGCGCCGAGGCGGACCGACCGAAGACCCTCGTCTGCGCCTCCGCAGTCGGGATCTACGCGGACGGAGGTGATTCGCCGCTCGACGAATCGACGCCGGCCGGCGACGGCTTCCTTGCGAAGGTCTGTCGGGACTGGGAGGCGGCGGCGGACGCGGCGACGGCCCTCGGGCTGCGCGTCGTCAAGATCCGGATCGGCGTCGTCCTCTCGAAGGAAGGTGGGGCGCTCGCCTTGATGTACCGGCCCTTCGCGATGGGGGTCGGCGGTCGGCTCGGGAGCGGTCGTCAATTCTTCCCCTGGATCCACGCCGACGATCTCGTGCGGGTGATCGAGCGGGCGATCGACGAGCCGATCGAAGGCGCGATCAACGCCGTCGCCCCGGAGTCCGTGCGAAACGAGGAGCTCACCCGGTCTCTCGGAAAGGTGCTCGGTCGGCCGACGTTCCTGCCCGTCCCCGCTTTCGCGATCCGGACGGCGCTCGGCGAGGTCGCCAGCGAGCTGCTCGACAGCAAGCGGGTGGTGCCGGCGAGGCTCGAAGAGATGGGCTTCGCGTTCCGGTACCCGACGCTCGAGAGCGCCCTCGAGGCCGAGCTCGGCTAGCCGAAGCGCGCGCCCGGGCGCGGTCTCAGTCGCGCACGGTCGCCTTGCGCCGGCGGTCGAGATAGGACGCCGCGAACTCTTCCCGGATCGCCGTCGGGAGCGGGATCGGTTCGCCCAGGGCCCGCGCGCCCCAGACGATCCGCGCGGCGCGCTCGACGAGCTTCGTCAACTGGAGCGCTTCGGCGGCGCTCGCGCCGACGACCACGAGACCATGGTTCGCGAGGAGCACGGCGGCCCGGTCGTCGAGTCGCTCCGCCGCGGCCTCGCCCAGGGCCGCGGTCCCGGTCCGCTGATAGGGCGCCACCAGGACGTCGCCGCCCACGTAGTACTCGAACTCCTCGAGCACGCACGGGATCGTCTGGCCGGCCACGGCGAACATCGAAGCGTGGACCGCGTGGGTATGGACGACGGAGCGGATGTCCGCGTGGCGACGCAGGCAGGCGAGATGGAGGTCGATCTCGGTGGTCGGCGCGCGATCGCCCTGCAGCACGCCCCCGTCGAGATCGGTCACGACGAGATCGTTCGCGGTCATGCCCGCATAGGGGAGGGCGGTCGGCGAGAGGACGACGCGGCCGTCGTCGGTGCGCGCGGAGACGTTGCCGGCGGTGCCTTCGGTAAGGCTCGCGCGGTCCATCTCCTGCAGCGTCTCGAGCACGTCGCGGAGCGTGGCTTCGAGGGCGGGATCAGCCATCGCTCTCTCCGCGCGCCTTGAGCTCGACGACGTTCCCGTCGGGATCGCGGATGTAGATGGAGGGTCCGAAGCCCGTCGCCCCGTACCGCTCGCCCGTGTCTCCGGCCTCGACGTCGTGGGCTTCGAGGTGGGCCCGGATCGCGGCTTCGTCGAAGGTGTCGAGGGTCAGCGCGAAGTGGTCGACGTTGCGGCCGTCCGGTGCGACCGGCCCTCCACCGGCGCGGCCGAGGCGCGTGTCGAGCCCGACGAGATCGATCAGCGCACTCCCCGCCCGGAGCTGGACGAGCCCGAGCTCGTCGAGGCGCCGCTCGACCGGGCAGCCGAGGATCTCGCCGTAGAAGGCGACCGATCGCTCGAGGTCGGCGACCCGGAGGACGACGTGATCGAGTCCGCTCGGCCGGATCGGGGAGGTCGACGCGACCACGCCTAACGTTCCAGAGGAGGCGGAGCGTGGGTTTCGAGCTTCGACCGGTGATCGTGTCGTTCGAGGGCGAGCTCGATCAGGCGGTCGAGAAGCTCCGTGTAGGGCAGGCCGGTCGCTTCCCACAGCTTCGGATACATCGACACGCTGGTGAAGCCCGGCAGGCTGTTCAGCTCGTTCACGTAGATCTGGTGGGTCTCGCGATCGACGAGGAAGTCGACGCGTGCCATCCCTTCCGCACCGAGCGCACGGTAGGCCTCGATCGCGGTCGCGCGGATCGAGCCTGCGAGCTCGGGCTCGAGATTCGCGGGAATGATCAGCTCCGTCGCGTCGTCCCGATACTTCGCGTCGTAGTCGTAGAAGGCCTGGGTCGCGCGAATCTCGCCGACGACGCTCGCCTCGGGATGATCGTTGCCGAGGACCGCGACCTCGACCTCCCGCCCGTCCACGTTCGCTTCGACGACGACCTTGCGGTCGTAGCGCCGCGCCAGATCGATCGCGGCGACGAGGCTCGCGGTGTCGTCGGCGCGGGAGATGCCGACCGAGGAGCCCGAGTTCGCGGGCTTCACGTAGACCGGCAGACCGAGCTCGGTCTCGACGCGCTCCGCCGCGGCGGGGAGCCCTTCGCGGTCGAGCTCTGCGGGCGAGAAGGTGATCCACGGCGTGACCGGCAGACCGGCGTGGGCGAGCAATCGCTTGGCCACGTCCTTGTCCATCTGCGCGGCGGAGCTGAGCACGCCGGAGCCGACGTAGGGGAGCTCGGCCATCTCGAGCAGGCCCTGGAGCGCGCCGTCCTCGCCGCCGCGTCCGTGGATGATCGGGAAGACGACGTCGACACGACCCGCGGGCCCCGGCGCCGGCCCGGCGTTCGCGGCCTGCAGCTCGCTCGCCCCCGCCGTGGCGGGCAGAAAGACGTCGGGCTGGGCGAGGGCGTCCGAGAGACTCGCGTCCGGCAGCGCCTCGAGGGCATCGGCATCGATCAGGTGCCAGCCACCCTCTGGATCGACGCCGATCAACGACACGTCGTAGCGGTCCCGGTCGAGCGCACCGAGGATCGAGGCCGCCGATACGATCGAGACGTCGTGCTCGACCGAGCGACCTCCGAAGAGGAGCCCCACGCGCAGCTTTTCCATGTTCCCCCCGTCCATGACTCCGTCCACTCCCTCGGGCACCGTGGCCCCTGCGAGAGTTCGATGCGGGGAGGATACGGCGCCGCTTCGCAGGATGCCCGGCGGGGTGCGCCGGCAGCGCCCTCGAGCCGCCGATCGAGTTGAAATGCCTCGGGTCGCCTCGTAACCTCGCCGCGTGACCGCCCCCGCCGATGCAGCCTCCGCCTCTTCTCCTGGCCCCGCTGAGGTCCCCGCCGCCCTGCGCGCGAAGGAGGACGCCCTCTTCGCGCGGCTGCGCCAGGCCGGCCGCGTGATGGTCGCCTTCTCGGGAGGCGTCGATTCGAGCTATCTCGCCTGGGCGGCCCATCGCGCCCTCGGCGACGACGCCCTCGCCGTGACCGCCGTCTCGCCCTCCTATCCGGCGAGCCATCGCGAGATGGCGGAGGAGATCGTCGAACGCTTCGGCCTTCCCCACCGCTTCATCGAGACCCACGAGATGGAGAGCGCGGCCTATCGCGCGAACGCGACCGATCGCTGTTACCACTGCAAGTCCGAGCTCTTCGAGACGATGGACCGCCTGCTCGGCGAGCTCGGATTCGACCACGTGTCCTACGGCGTGAACACCGACGACACCGGCGACTTCCGGCCGGGCCACCGCGCCGCCGACGAGCACGCCGTCCTCTCTCCCTTCCTCGACGTCGAGCTCTCGAAGCAGGAGATTCGTGACCTCTCCCGCGCGGTGGGGTTGCCGACGGCGGACCTGCCCGCCTCCGCGTGCCTCTCCTCGAGGCTGCCCTACGGAACCGAGGTCACGGTCGAGCGTCTCGGCCAGGTCGAGCAGGGCGAGGAAGCGCTGCGCGCGCTCGGGTTCGAGCAGGTGCGGCTGCGCCATCACGGCGAGCTGGCGCGGATCGAGGTCGATCCCGCCGAGCTGCCGCGCGCCCTCGATCCGGAGATGACGGCGCGGATCGTCGCCGCGATCAAGCCCCTCGGCTTTCGCTACGTCTCTCTCGACCTCGAGGGCTACCGGACCGGTTCCCTGAACGAGGTCCTGCAGATCGCCCGCGACCCGATCCGCTGATCCGGGGCGCGCCCGTTCCCCCAAGGCCTTCGGGTCCTCGCGGCGACCGTCCTTCCTTCCCTCTTCAAGCCGACTCACGGATTCCCCCCACCATGTTGATCACTCTCGACTGCGCCGGTCATCCCCGCGACATGGGGCTCGCGCAGGGCACGGCGGCGCGCGATGCGATCCGCGCGGAGGCGGCTCGTCTCGGTCTTCCGCGCCGGCGTTCGCGCCTGCCGAATCTGCGCGCCCTCGCCGTCGGTCCGGTCCGCGGCGTGGGTTCGGGCCGCGAGTTCTTCCGCCACTTCGCGCACCTCGCCGAGCGGGTCGAGGGGGTCGCGAAGAGCGCGGACCTGCCTCTCGATTCGGTCGTGGAGATGCACCTCCGCGTGCGGGCGGGGGGCGAAGCGGGTGGCCTCCTGTCGAGGCGCGCGACGGTGGCGGCGCGGGCCTTCGAGGCCGGCTCGTCGGACAAGCGCTGGACCCTCGAGCGCAGTCTTCCCGGGGCGTGCGGCGCGGAGTCGGACTGGGTGATCCGATCGAGTCGACCGGCCGTCGGGTTCGCGTCGGTCGAGGTCGGACTGCCCTGGCTGGTGTCTTCCGTCGCGGGCGTGAACGAAGCGGGGCTCGCCGTCGTCGCGGGGCCGCTGCTCTGGGGGCCGGAGGGACGAGACGGGGATCCGACCTCGCTCCTGCTGGTCCAGGAATGCCTCCAACGCTTCGGCGATCTCGACGGAGCGCTCGATTGGTGCGAGAAGCGACCGGTCGCGGGCGAGCAGTCCCTGGTCCTCGCGGATGCGGCGGGTCGACTCGCCACGGTCGTCGTCTCGCGCTCCGAGCGACGGATCCAGTTCGGGGAGAGCGAGCTCCAGCTCGAGGCCGGTGAGCCGGAGCCCGCCGAGGACGGGGCCCCGGAAGGGCGCGTGACCGTCGATCCCGTCGAGGGGCGACTCAGCTTCCGGCGCGGCGGGGAGGCCCTCGACCTGCGACCGGGCGAGGGCGGCTGAGCGCCGGCCGAACGCTGGGGTCGCGCCGCGAAGCAGGCTACGTCGCGAGCGCTCAGGCTTCTCGACGAACCGAGTAGAGACGCGCGTCGCGCTTTTCGACGCGCGCGCCTGCGAGCCGGGCGTCGAGATCGAGGATCTCCCGGCCGCCCTCGAATCGCGCCAGCCAGCGCGTGAGCTCGCCGAACGCTGCAGCATCGGCCAGGCAGGGCGCCATCGCCTCCGCGATCCGACCGAGCATCCAGATCTGGTACGGCACGACCATGCGCCGACTCGCGACGCCGTCGATCTCGAAGGCCTGGGTCAGTGGCCCGTCGCCGGTCTGCAATTCGACGAAGCCGGGCGTCGCCGTGAACGTCTTGCCCGGGAGCTCGCCGCCGGGCGAGTGGGCGTCGCTCGCGACGAAGGCGCGGAGCCGCTCGATCGCCTCGCGGAGCACCGGCCACATCTCGGTGAAGAAGACGTCGAGGAGGGCCTCGAGGGTCTCGGGGACCGCGTCGTCGTCCAGCCACTCGGCCCCGTCGGAGGTCGCGAGGCGCGGAACGAGCTCGCCATCGTCGTCGAGCCCGTAGAGCGTCTGCCCGAACTGCCGGGCGTTGAGCGCGCCTTCGCCGTTGGTCCGTTCGACCCACTCCGCGACGAGGGGGAAGAAGGTGCGCAGGGCGAGTCCGGGGATCGCGTCCCGATAGAGATGGGCGTAGAGCGGACCGAGTAGCCCGAAGTCCCCGAGGCTCGGCCGACCGCCGAGGACGTAGTCGTGCTGCCCGAAGTGGACCTCGAGGGCCTGCAGCACGCGGTGCTGGCTGGCCTGCCAGGCGTGTTCGGTTCGCTCGTCGCAGCCGAGGTGGACGAGGCCCGCGTAGACGCCGGCGGGGTCCTGGCGCGAGTGCGAAATCCCGAACGCGGCCTCGAAGAAGCCCGCGCCGGCCTGCCGTCGCTCGGGACCGTCGGCGTCCGGCGCCATCACGGCGCCCCATTGCTGCTCGTTGAAGGCGCGGTGGTTCGGCTCGCGGCCGTCCTCGCTGAAGTACCAGCGCTGCCAGAAGGCGGGGACGACGATCCACTCGTCCGCGAGGAACTCGATCAGGTAGCTCGCGAGGCGCTGCTTCGGCCGGGACGCGTCGGGGATGACCGCGAACCCGGGGTGCGCCGCTTCGCAGACGTCGATGATCTCGCTCGAGTCCTGGACCCAGGTCCCGTCCGGCGTCTCCATCTGCGGGACCGCGCCGCTCCCGGAGCGCGGGTTCAGGCGTCCCGCGATCAGTTCCGGGGTCGCGAGGATGTCCTCGAAGCCCGGCCCGAGGGCACCCATTCGCTCCTTGAGTCGCAGGTAGGCGCGGACCTTGCCGGAGAAGTAGCTGTGCTCCCAGCTGTAGAGGCGGTACATCGAGCCTCTCCGATCGAGCAGCTTCGACGCGACGAAACGCGTGCCCGGCCTAACGTCGTCGCCGCTCGCCGTCGCGCGACCCGCCGCCGCCGTTTCCGCCGCGTCGACCCCGCCCGCGACCGCTCCGCGGTCGACGGCGACCCCGTCCTTCGCCGTCGTCGCCCCGCTCCGCGTCTTCGCGGGCGCGTTCGGTCTCGCGATCCTCGACGGTCGGAACGTCGAGGTCGTCGTCCGCCGCCGCAACCGCTTCCGGCTCGGCCTTGGCCGGGCGCGCGACCAGGTAGGCCGCCGCGAAGCGAGCGAGCTCGGCCCGGCCTTCGTCGCTTCCCGCCAGATCGTCGACGAAGACCTTCATGCGGCCGACGCGCGCTTCCGCGTCCTCCGCCGGGATCGCCGCGAGGTCCTCGTCGGCCCGCTCACGAAGAGCGTCGAGCTCGCCTTCCTGCTCCTTGCGTTCGGCTTCCTCGGCCTCTTCGCTCTTCCGCTTCTCGAGGCGTCGCGCGACCGCGCGCTCGGTCGGGAGCTTCTTCTCCTTGATGGTCGTCCCGTTCACGGTCTGCATGAACTTGAAGTTGCCGATGTCGAGGCCGGAGATGAGGGAGATCGCCACGCCGCTCTTGCCGGCGCGGCCGGTTCGGCCCGTTCGGTGGACGTAGACCTCGGGCGAGTCCGAGGTCGTGTAGTTCACGACGTAGGCGAGATCGCTGATGTCGATGCCGCGGGCGGCGACGTCGGTCGCGACCAGGAAGCGGAGCTTGCCCTTCTTGATCTTCGCGATCGCCTTCTCGCGCGCCGACTGCGGGAGATCACCGGAGATCTGGTCGATGTTGAAGCCGCGCTTCTGGAGGTAGGCCGTGATGAAGCGGACGTCGGCCTTGGTGTTGCAGAAGATGATCGCGCTGTCGGGGTTCTCGTACTGCAGGATCCGGGCGAGCGCGGCCTCCTTCTCGGAGGCCGGGCACATGTAATAGAAGTGCTCGATCTTCTGGGGCGATCCGCCGTCGACTTCGATCGTGACGTCTTCGGGGTCCGTCAGGAAGAATCGCGACAGCGATCGCACCTTCTCGGGCATCGTCGCCGAGAAGAGATGCGACTGGCGCTTCTTCGGGAGGAAGCTCGCGACCTCCTTCATGTCCGGCCAGAATCCGAGGGAGAGCATCTCGTCGGCCTCGTCGAGGACGAGGACCTTGGTCCTGCTGAGATCCATTCGATCGTTCTTCAGATGATCGAGGATCCGGCCGGGCGTCCCGACGATGATGTGCGCGCCCTTCTCGAGGCCCTCGAGCTGGGGGCCATAGGCGACACCCCCGTAGATGGGGAGGGTCCGGACGCCCCGGTACTGGCCGAGCTGGTCGAGCTCGACGGCGACCTGGTTGGCCAGCTCGCGGGTGGGAAGAAGGACGATCGCCTGGGTGTCGGTGCTCGCCGTGTCGATCGCCTCGACCAACGGGATCCCGAAGGCGCCGGTCTTGCCGGAGCCGGTCATGGCCTGGACGATCAGGTCTCCGCCCTCTCGCATCTTGGGAATCGCGGCGGCCTGGACCGGGGTCGGGGTGTGCCAGCCGAGATCCTTGATCGAGCGCTGGATGTCCTCGGCGACGTCGGCGAATAGCTCAGAAAGTTCTTGTGTTTCAGTCATATGCGGCCGGCACCGTACCCTTCGCCGGGGGGCGGCGCAATCGGGAGCCCCCCTTCGTCCCCGCAGGCCGTGCTAACGTCGCCCGGATGTCGACCATCGGCCCCGAAGACGTCGCCTACGTGGCACAGCTGGCCCGCCTCGCCCTCTCCGACGAGGAGGCGCAGGCGATGGCGCGGGACCTCGAGCAGATCCTCGGCCACGTGAAGTCCCTGGATGCCCTCGACACCGATGGAGTGGAGCCAACCGCCCACGGGTTCGAGCTGGCGACGCCGATGAGGCCAGATTACCCCGCCGATCCTTTCGATCCGGAGCTCGCCGTCTCGAACGCCCCGGCCGCCCAGGGCACTGCCTTCCTCGTCCCGAAGGTCCTCGAGGAGGAGGGGTAGGCGGATGGGCCAGGCAGAGGATCTCCTCGCGAAGGGCCTCGCGGAGCAGCGCGCGGCCCTCGACGGCGGTGACGTGTCGGCGTCGGCGCTGGTCGACGCCAGCCTCGCGCGGATCGAGGCGACCCGTGCGCTCTCGGCCGTCGTGTCGACCCGACCGGAAGCGGCGCGCGCCGAGGCGGAGGCCGCCACGGCGCGGATCGCCGAGGGCGGAGCGCGCTCGACCCTCGACGGCGTGCCGATCCTGCTGAAGGACAACATCGTGCAGGCGGGTGAGCCGGCGACCTGTGCCTCGCGGATCCTCGAGAACTTCGTCTCGCCCTACGACGCGACGGTGACCGAGAAGCTCCGGGACGCCGGGGCGATCATCGTCGGCCGCGCGAACATGGACGAGTTCGCGATGGGCTCGTCGACCGAGAACACGATCTACGGCGAGGCCCACAACCCCTGGGATCCGTCGAAGGCCTGCGGCGGCAGCTCCGGCGGATCGGCCGCAGCGGTCGCGGCCGGGCTCGTTCCCGTCGCCCTCGGCTCGGACACGGGGGGCTCGATCCGGCAGCCCGCCGGGTGCTGCGGCGTCGTCGGCCTCAAGCCGACCTACGGACGGGTCTCGCGCTGGGGACTCGTGGCCTTCGCCTCGTCCCTCGACCAGATCGGCCCCTTCGGACGGAGCGTCGCCGACTGCGCGGCGACCCTCGAAGTGATCGCGGGACACGATGCGAAGGATTCCACCTCGGTTCCCGAGGAGGTCCCGAAGTGGACCGACGCCCTGGACGGCGAGGTCGCCGGGCTCACGATCGGGCTACCGGAGGAGTACTTCGTCGAAGAAGGCGTCGACCCCGGCGTCCTCGCGCGCGTGCGCGAGGCGATCGGCGAGCTCGAGGGCGCGGGTGCCAAGACCGTGCCGGTCTCGCTTCCGCATACGGAGCACGCGATCGCGACCTACTACGTGATCGCGACCGCGGAAGCCTCGAGCAACCTCGCGCGCTTCGACGGCGTCCGGTACGGACGACGCGCGGATCGGCCCGCGGATCTGCAGGATCTCTACATGCGCTCGCGCTCCGAGGGATTCGGTCCCGAGGTGAAGCGTCGGATCCTGCTCGGGACCTACGTCCTCTCGGCCGGCTACTACGACGCCTACTACGGCAAGGCCCAGCGCGTGCGGACGCTGATCCGCCGCGACTTCGATCGCGCCTTCGCGTCCTGCGATCTGATCGTGACGCCGACCATGCCCGAGACGGCCTTCGGCCTCGGCGAGAAGAGCGACGATCCGCTTTCGATGTACCTGTCGGACGTCTATACGACGTCGGTCAACCTGGCGGGACTGCCGGGGCTCTCGATGCCGTGCGGGCTCTCGGAGGGGATGCCGGTCGGACTTCAGCTGATCGGCAAGCCCCTCGACGAGGCGACGATCCTCCGGGTCGGAGACGCCTTCGAACGGCGGACCGACCACCACGCGCTGCGCCCGCCGGAGGACTCCATCGGGCGGAAGGCTCCTTGACACCATGTCCATCCTCCCCGACGACTACGAAATGGTGATCGGCCTCGAGGTCCACACCCACCTCAAGACCGAATCGAAGCTCTTCAGCCCGGCCCCGGTCCGCTACGGAGAGGCCCCGAACCACTCGGTCCATCCGATCGATCTCGCGCTTCCCGGCGTCCTGCCCGTCCTGAACGAACGGGTCGTCGAGCTGGCGATCCGGCTCGGCCTCGCGATCCATGCGACGGTGAACGAGCAGTCGATCTTCGCGCGCAAGAACTACTTCTATCCCGACCTGCCGAAGGGCTACCAGATCTCCCAGTTCGAGGAGCCCGTGGTCTCCGTGGGTTGGCTCGACATCGAGGTCGAGCCCGAGGGCGCCGCGAACGCGCGCGCGAGCGGAAAGGGCAAGGGAAAGAAGAAGGGCGCGGCCCCCGAGCTCGCACGCAAGCGGATCGGCATCACCCGCGCCCACATCGAGGAAGACGCGGGCAAGTCGATCCACGACGTCGCGATCGCCGGCTCCGCGGATTCGTGCATCGACCTGAACCGCGCGGGTGTCCCGCTCCTCGAGATCGTGTCCGAACCGGACCTGCGCTCGCCGCAGGAAGCGAGCGCCTATCTCCGCGCGCTGCGCTCGATCCTCCGATACATCGGCGTCTCGGACGCCGACATGGAGAAGGGCCAGTTTCGCTGCGACGCGAACGTGTCGATTCGCGAGAAGGGCGCCGAGTTCGGGACCCGGACCGAGATCAAGAACCTGAACTCCTTCACCCACGTCGAGGATGCGATCGAGGCCGAGGCGATCCGGCAGCTCGAGCTGACCCTCGACGGCGGCGAGGTGGTCCAGGCGACGATGGGCTACGACCCGGAGCGTCGGCGCACCCACGTCCAGCGTCTGAAGGAGAACTCGGACGACTACCGGTACTTCCCCGATCCGGATCTGATTCCGCTCCGGATCGATCCCGCGAAGATCGAGGCCGTCCGTGAAGCGCTCCCGGAGCTGCCGGAAGAGAAGCGCGAGCGCTTCGAGGCCGAGTACGCGCTGTCGGCTTATGACGCCGGTGTCCTGACCGCCAGCCGGACGCTCGCCGACTTCTTCGAGGAGACCGCGAAGGGCTGCGGTGCACCGAAGGCGGCGGCGAACTGGATCACGCGCGACGTGCTCCGCGAGCTCAAGGAGCGCGAGTGCGAGATCGAGGATCTGGCGCTTTCGCCGGCGATCCTCGGCAAGCTGATCGCGCTGGTGGAAGAGGGTCGGCTGACGCAGAAGAGCGCCGCCCAGCTCTTCCCGGATCTCGTGGCGGACGGCGGTGACCCGGAGGCCATGATGGTCGAGCGGGGGCTCGAAGCGGTTTCGGACGCCGGGGCGATCGAGGGCTTCGTCGACGAGGTGATCGCGGCGAATCCGGACGTCGTCCAACAGGTCCGCGACGGGGACGACAAGCCGCTCAACTTCCTGATGGGGCAGGTCATGAAGGCCAGCCAGGGCAAGGCGGAACCCGGGCAGGTCCGGAAGGCACTCGCGGAGAAGATCCGCGGCTGAACTCATCCGCCGGCTGCGGGCGCTCGCCGGGCTGGCCGCTGCGGGCGCTCGCGGAGGTCGTCTCTCATCAGGGCTACGCTTCTCCGTCGGTCGGGGCCCGAACGGAAGGGTGTCGGAGGTGCGTTGGCCAGAGTCGTACTCAAGCTCTTCGCCGCGATCATCGCGGTCGTGCTCCTCGTGGTGGGGGGGCTCGCCGTCGCGCTGCCGCGCCTGGTGAACAGCGACGAGTTCCGGACCGCCCTGCACGCGGCCGCGGCGGAGGCCCTCGGGACGCCCGTCGAGTGGAGCCGGCTCGACGCGGGAATCGTTCCGCTCCGGTTGACCCTCGAGTCGCCAGTCCTGGAGACGCCGATCGCCGATCCCGCGGACGCGCGGCTCTCGGCCCGCGCGATCGAGCTGCGGATCTCGGCGATGACGCTGCTCGAACGGAAGGTCGAGGTCGAGAGCCTCGTCTTTCGCGGTCTGGAGCTGGTCGTCACGCGCACGCCGGAAGGACTGATCCTCCCGGTTCCGCCCGGGGATCCTTCGCCCGGAGCGCCGCCGTCGGCGGGGACGCCCTCGGAAGCGCCGTCACCGGAAGGCGACGGGGGGGCCGAAGAAGACGGGGGGCTCGAGCTCGCGCTTCGCCGGGTCGTCGTGGAGGAGGCCCGGATCGTCCTGCGCGACCGCACGCTGCCGCGCCCCCTCGACTGGCAGCTCGAAGGCTTCGCCCTCGAAGCGACGGGCGAAGATCTCGAACGACCTCTCTCCATCGATCTCGAGAGCCGCGTCGCCGCCAACGGAGCCCCTGCCGGGGCGCTCGCGATCGAGGGCGAGGTCTCCCTCGCCGGGCTCTTCGATCTCGCGATCGAGCTCGACGCCCTCCGGCTCGACACACTCCAGCCCTACGTCACCGAAGCGACCCTCGCCGGTCTCGCGTCGGGGCGGATCTCGGTCGAGGGCGCGTCCGACGTCGTGTCCCACTTCGACACCGACCTTCGCATCGAAGGGATGGACGTTTCGACCTTCGGCCTCGACCTCGAAGGGCGCCTCGATCTCGTTGCGTCGCAGGAGCTCGACCGACCGATCGCCTTCGACGCGACCCTCGATCTCGGTTCGCGGGGGAGCGCCGATCTCGACGGCCGGGTCACGCTCGACGGCGCGCTCGATTCCGTGGTCGTCCTCGATGCCCTCGATCTCGTGCCCTTCGCCGCCCTGGCGGGCGACGAGATGGGGATCGAAGGACGCGCGACGGGCCGCGTCGTGGTGGCGGTCGCGACCGGGGGCGAGGTCACGAAGCTCGAGACCGATCTGCGGATTCCCGATGCGCGCTACGCGGACGCGTCGGTCGATCTCCGCGGCGCGCTCGACCTGGGCCTCGGATTCGCGGGGCTCGAGAAGAACGATCCCTTCCGCTTCGACATCGCACTCGCCCTCGCGCAGCAGGGCGGACGGATCGACGCCGAGGGGACGGCGACGCTCGAGGGCGCCGTCGACGCGAAGCTGGTTCTCGGCAACGTGGACCTCGCACCGCTCGCCCCCTGGATTCCGGAAGGCACCAAGGTCGAAGGCCGACTGACGGGCGACGCGGATCTCGCCCGAACCGCCGGGGGCCGGATCGAACGAATCGCCGTGAAGCTCGCCCTCGCCGACGCGCGCGTCGTACGCGATCCCGTCGACGTCGCCGGGCGCTTCGATCTCACCGCTGGGATCGAAGGTGAGGGCCCGATCGATCTCGTCGCGGCGCTCGCCCTGGACGATGGGAGCGGGCTGCGGATCGAAGGCACGTCCACCACCGCCGGCGTCGTCGACGTCCACGCCGATCTCGAGTCCTTCGACCTGGCGATCGTCCGGCCCTTCCTGTCGGATCCTGCGCTCCGGCTCGAGGGGCTCGCGACCGGCAAGGGTCGGCTGGTCGGCGACGCGACCGCGCCGGAGTTCCTCTCCTTCGACCTCGGCGTCGATCGCGGCGTGATCGCGAGCGGAGACGCCGCCCTCGAAGGTCCCTTCCTCGCCTCGCTCAAGATCAAGGAGCCCCTCTCGCGTCCTCGCGGTCGCGCCGAGCTCGACCTGACCGCGACGCAGCTTCGCTACGGCGAGACCTTCGCGAAGCCGGAGAACATGCGCGCGTTGGCGACCGCGCGCTTCGTTCCCGAGGAGACGGGAGAGATCGTCTTCGAGGCGACGGTCGCACTCCGGGACATCGACGAGCTGCTCGTTCAGGGCGCCGTCGGCGACACGACGACGGTGTCCGTCACGACGACCGACTTCGATCTCGAGGGGTGGGAGTCGATCCTGCCGGTACTGGCGCCGTGGTCGGCGCGAGGGAAGGTTGCCCTGGACGGTCTCGCGGTCGAGCTGATCGACGGCGAGCCGCGCCGATTCGGCGGCAAGCTGGCGCTGCGCGGGATCGCCCTGACCGTGCCCGATGCCGGGCGGATCCAGCTGCGTGGCACGATCGTCGGTGAGGAGACGCGGATCCGAACGGAGGGGCTCAAGGCGAAGCTCGGTCCGGCGGTGATCGGGATCAAGGGCGCGATCGAGGACCCCCTGCGCGAGGGGCGCTTCGATCTCGCGATCCGGACCGTGGGAGAAGTCGAGGCGAACGACGTGCTCTCGAACCTCACGTCGGCAAGGGACACCGTCTACGGCCCGCTCCAATTCGATGGAGACGTCACCGGGCGCCTCGATCATCCGGACGGCGTGACGGGGGATCTCGCCGGGGACGTCCGTTTCAGCGTCGGCGAACGCGAGGGGGGTCGCCTCCGCGGCGTGTCGCTCCTCCGTACGATCCTCGACCAGATTCCGTTCGTGGGAGGCGCCGCCCGGCTGACCCGCCCCTTCCGCGGTGGCCGCTCCGTCGACGACTACTTCACGGAACGCTTCGAGATCATCGAAGGCGTGTTCCGGATCGGCGAAGGGCGTGTCCAGGCCGAGACCCTCCGGCTCGCGTATCCGGGCTACGAAGCGCGTCTGACCGGTCCGATGCGCCTCGCCGATCTCTCGATCGACATGACGGGCGAGGTCCTGCTGAAGGGCGACCTCGTCTCGACCCTGGGTGGGCTGGCGGGGGCGGACGTGCCGGACCGCGAGCCGATCCGGATCCAGCTGGCGAAGGTGACCAATACACTCGCGGAGCCGGAGATCGAGATGACCGCCGAGACCCTCGCCGCCGTCCCGAAGCTCCTCTTCCAGGGAACCGGCCTCGACACGATCACACGCGGGATCGGCAAGCAGGTCGGCGAGGCTCTCGACCGGGTGCTCGGCGCCGACTGAGCGGACGCGTTCCCTGCGCAGCCTTCACGCAACCAGGCGGCAACGATCCTTCTCCGCTGCGTGCCTTCCGGTCCGGCGCACGCGGCGCGCCGACCGGTCCCCGTG
This sequence comes from bacterium, assembly GCA_024742285.1. Lineage (NCBI taxonomy): Bacteria > bacterium. The sequence goes on from JANSYR010000009.1 coordinate 168,349, forward strand.
AGCCGAATCACGAGCGGGTTCGGGTGCTTTCCCGACGTCAACGCACCTTCATCCTCTCGGAGATGTCGCCGATACGGGAGGGAGGAGTCGCCCCATGTCCGCCACCGTCCTGTGTATCCACGAAGACCGCACCGTCGCCCGCATCCATACGGAGATGCTCGAAGCCGAGGGATACGAGGTCGTCTGCGCCTTCGACGGTCGCCAGAGCCTCGAGATCCTTCGTACCCAGCCGCCGGACTTCACGGTCATCGACGCCTACCTCCCGCGGCAGGACGGGTTCGAGATTCTCGCGGAGATGCGGACCCTCGAGGCCTGCCGGTCGACGCCGGTGCTCATGCTCTCGGACGGGGACGTGACCGACGACATCGCGCAGCGTGCGAGCGCCCTCGGTGCGATCGGCGTCGAGGCCGCACCGCTGGCCGGGGACCGCCTCGTCGCGCGGATCGCCGAGCACCTGAAGCCGGGGCCATCGGCGCGGTCCGAGGTCTCCGTCGTGCCGGAGTCCGGCTGCCTGCGGGAGCTCCCCGTGCCCGAGCTGATCCACGCGCTCCGCAAGGAGCGGCACGACGGCGTGCTCGTCCTCGAACACGGAAAGAAGAAGAAGGCCGTCGAGTTCAAGGACGGCTGGCCGGTCTCGGTCAAGTCCAATCTGCTCTCGGAATGCTTCGGCAACTTCCTCGTGCGCGAGGGCATCGTCGACGAAGTCCTGCTGAACGAGTCGGTGAAGCGCATGCGAGCCGGCGAAGGGATGCAGGGCGAGATCCTCGTCGCGATGGACGTGCTCGAAGAGGAGGCGCTCGTCGAGGCGCTTCGCGCGCACGGACTCGAGAAGTTCTTCGAGCTCTTCGGCTGGCGCGACGGTCGCTACGTCGTTCGTCCGCGGGCCCACGTCCAGCGGGGCTCGAGCATCGGAATCGAAGGTCACCCTGCGCGCCTCGTCGTCGAGGGCATCCGGCGGAAGTTCCCGCTCAAGCAGATCGATCGCTGGCTCGCGGCCCACGCGAGCGCGTTCCTCGTCCCCAATCCGGGCGGAGAGGCCGGTGTCGAGGACGCCCATCCCTCGCCGCAGGAGCGCGAGTGGATCTCGGGTCTGGACTCGACGCTCACGCTCGGCCAGCTCCTCGAAACGCCCGAGTGGGTCCGGCGCTTCGTGTTCGGGCTGATCACGATCGAGGCGCTCGCCGTCGACGGGCAGCAGGGCGACGCGGGGGACGCGCGGGCCTTCGCCGAACGAGCCGCGCGGGTGGCGTCGCCCTCGCTGTCGCAGGCCGACGAAGAAGCCCGGGCCGAGCTCGCGCGACTCGCGAACCGCATGCGCGGCAAGGATCACTACGGTGTTCTCGACGTGCCGACGACCGCGGATGACGAGGAGATCCGGATCGCGTTCGCGAGCCTCTCCCGCAAGACCCACCCCGATCGCTACCACGGCGCGAGCAGCAGCGTCCGGCAGCTGGCGGCCCAGGTCCACGAGCGGATCGCGGAGGCCCACGTGGCCCTCTCGACCGAAGAGGGACGCGCCGACTACGCGAAGGTGCTCGCGCGGGGCGCTCGTGAGGACGCGGTCGAGGACGAGGGCCGGCGGGCCCTCGCGGCGGAGACCGAGTTCCAGAAGGGCGAAGCGCTCCTCGCCGACCGCGACTACGAGGGGGCGTTGCTCTGCTTCGGTCGGGCCATGCAGAACTTCCCGAGCGAGGGCGAGTACCGCTCCCACTACGGCTGGGCTCTCTATCTCTGCCACCCCGACAACGACGTGATGCTCGGCGAGGCCCTCGAACACTGCCGAGAGGGCGTCAAGCTGGCGAAGGATCGGGAGAAGCCCTACCTCTTGCTCGGCCGGCTCTACAAGGCCATGGGCAAGGCGGTCGCCGCGAAGAGGATGTTCTCGCGCGCCGTGCAGATCAAACCGCAGTGTGTCGAAGCGATGCGCGAGCTGCGAATCATGAACATGCGTCGCGGCAAGGACCAGGCTCCGGGCCTGGGCCGACTCAAGAAGCTCTTCAAGCGCTGACGCGCCGGGGCGATCCGGGTCGAGCCCCGCTCCGGTCGTCCCTCGTCGCAATTCCGAGCGTGCCGGCGCGGCCGGTGCGACGACGAAGAAGAAGCAGAAGAGGAATGCTCTCATGGGAGAGAACGCGGCGGCCGGTGTGACCGGCAAGGAGATCTGGCTCGACGGCGAGTGGGTCGCCTGGGACGAGGCCAACATCCACGTCCTGACCCACACGCTCCACTACGGGCTCGGAGTCTTCGAAGGCATCCGCTGCTATGCGGGGGCCGACGGTCGTTCCGCGGTGTTCCGGCTCTCCGAGCACATCAAGCGCCTCTACGACTCGGCGAAGATCAACCTGATGGAGATCCCGTTCTCCCGGACCGAGCTCGAGGCCGTGACCCTCGAGTCGCTCCGACGGAACGATCTCGCCGAGGGCTACATCCGGCCCCTCGCGTTCATCGGCGACGGCGCCATGGGCCTCCACCCGGGGACGAACCCCGTGCGCGTGGCGGTGATCGCCTGGGCCTGGGGCGCCTATCTCGGCGACGAGGGCATGGCGAACGGGATCCGCGCGAAGATCTCGACCTTCTCGCGTCATCACGTGAACGCGAAGATGACCAACGGCAAGACCTGCGGAGACTACGTCAACTCGATCCTCGCGAAGCGCGAGGCGCTGCTCGACGGGTTCGACGAAGCGATCATGCTCGACACCCAGGGCCTCGTCTCCGAGTGCACGGGCGAGAACATCTTCGTCGTCCGCAACGGGAAGATCCGCACGCCTCCGCTCTACAGCGTCCTCGACGGAATCACCCGCGACTCGATGCTCCACGTCGCGAAGGCCTGCGGCTACGCGATCGAGGAGTCGCCCATCACCCGCGACGATCTCTACGTGGCGGACGAGATCTTCCTGACCGGGACCGCCGCCGAGGTCACGCCGATCCGCGAGGTCGACCACCGCACGATCGGCGAAGGCAAGCGTGGCCCGATCACCGAAGAGCTCCAGACGGCGTTCTTCGACATCGTGACGGGCAAGGACGCCCGCTACGACCACTGGCGGGCGTTCCTGTAGAGCGCTCCGGCTAGAGCCGATTCACGCCGTCGAGGGCGGCGATCCGGTAGGACTCGGAGAGCGTCGGGTAGTTGAAGACCGCGCTCAGGATGTGGTCCACGGTCGCGCCGGTGTGCACGAGCATCATGCCGATGTGGATCAGCTCGCTGGCCGCGACCCCGATCATGTGGACACCGAGGATCTGCTTGGTGTCTCGTCGGAAGATCAACTTGAGCATGCCTTCGTCGCGCACGATCTGGCCCCGCGGCGTCTCCTGCGTGCGGGCCACGCCGACCTCGTAGGGAAGGCCCTGGTCGCGGCACTGCTCTTCCGTCAGGCCGACCGAGGAGATCTCCGGGATCGTGAAGATCGCCATCGGAAGCACGGCTTCCGGGGGAATGGGCTGTCCGCTGGCGTGAAGGACGGCGAGCCGGCCCTGGTGCATGCTCGTCGACGCGAGCGCCGGGAAGCCGATCACGTCGCCGATCGCGTAGACGTTCTCGCAGGACGTCTCGTACGAGTCGCTGACCTTGATCAGGCCCGTCTCCCCGACCTGGACGCCGATCTTGGCGAGGTCGAGAGATTCGACGTTCGACTCGCGCCCCGCAGCGACCAGCACGCGCTCCGCGCGGATCGTCCGGCCGCTCTCGAGGTAGACGATGCCTTCGTGCTCGTGCTTCTGGGTCTCGATCCGGACGCCGCTGACGTTCTCCGATTGCATCAGTCGGATGCCGCGACTGCGCATCGAGTGACAGAGCGCATCGAGGATGTCGGGGTCGAGGAAGCGCAGGATGCGTTCGCGTCGGTCCACGACCGTGACCTTCGTGCCGAGGGCGGCGAAGATCGTCGCGTACTCGCATCCGATCACGCCGCTGCCGAGCACGGCGAGGCTCTTCGGGATCGTGTCGAGCTCGAGGAGCGAATCGCTGTCGACGATCACGCGGTCGTCGATCGGAATCGAGTCGGGACGCCGGGGTCGGCTGCCGGTCGCGATGATGATCGTCTCGGCTTCGATGATCTCCTCGCCGTGTCGGTCGGCGACGCGGACACGATCGGGAGCGACGAACGAGGCCGAACCCGTGAAGACCCGGATCCGGTTGCGATCGAAGAAGGAGCGGATCGTCTGCTGATGGTGGGCGATCAGCTGGTCGCGCGGACCCCGCAGGTCCTGGATCGCGAGCGGGCGGAGCTGGGTGGCGTGGACGCCGAGGGTCGCGGCACGCCGGCTGTTCACGAGCTCGAGGACGGTGTGCCGCAGCGCCTTCGAGGGCAGCGTGCCCGTCCGGACGCAGGCGCCGCCGAGCATCAGCCCCTTCTCGACGACGGCGACGTTCAGGCCGAGCTTCGATCCCTGGAGCGCCGCCGACCAACCGGCGGGCCCCGCTCCGATCACGAGCAGGTCGTAGCGCATGGACTTGTCCCCCAGACGAGGTCGGGGGCGAGTATCCTCCCCGGCCTTTCCGATCCCATCGGAATGGCCCGTGTGGGGCTTTACGAACTCGGGAGAAAAGCGGGAACCGGCCCTAGTTGAGGCTCCGGTCTTTCCCGTAGGTGCCGTCCTCGAAGCGGTCGAAGAAGTGCTCGAGGAGCGGGTGGCGGATCGGGGCGGGGGACGGGTCCGCTTCGAGGTGGCGCTCCGCGACGTAGGTCGCGTGCTCCGCGCCATCCACGAGGACGTGATACCAGGGCTTGTCCTTCGGAGGACGCGAGCGGGCCACCTGCTCGTACCACTCGTCGGTCCCGGAGAAGACCGGGTCGACGTCGACGATCACGCCGCGGTAGTCGAAGCGGAGGTGCCGAACGACCTGGCCGGGGCCGAAGCGCGCGTCGAAGTCGTGGTCGCTCATGGTCGCCTCGCTCACCGAGGGGCCCCTCGGGTCGTGCTCTCGTGCAAGATAGCGGGGTTTGGCGGTGCCAGAAAAGAATGGCACTGGCATCTGGATCACAATGGATCACGTTGTGAGCCATGACGAACGACAATCACGACCGACGACATGGATCCTGCGGCGGTGGCGCCCGGCGGCGGGGCCGCGACGGTGGGCGCAGCCGACGCCGAGAGCGCGAGGGCCGGGAAGGCCCGCGAAGCCAGCGCCGCGAGCGTAAGGAAAAGGTCCTGCACACGCGGATCTCCGAGCAGCTCGCCGACGACATCCGACGCTTCGCCGAAGAGGTCCGGGTCCCCGCTTCGAACCTGGTCCGCAACGTCCTCGAAGAGGTCTTCACCGTGGCCGACTCGATCCAGGACGACGTCGGCGACCTGATGGACGATCTGGCGGCGGAAGCCGAGGGCGTCCGCGACCGCGTGTGGCGGCAGCAGCGTCGCCGGTCCCGCGCGCGCCGCCAGCGCGACGGCGACGCGGACGTAGAGGCAGAGTTCCGGCGTGACGAAGCAGCGGAGGCGGACGACGCCGGGCGCGTCGCTCCGCCGGAGGCGCCCGCCGAGCCGGAGGCCGAAGAAGCCCCGCCGATTCCGCCCGCTTCGCAGCTCTTCCCGGACGTCCTCGGCTGGCAGCCCCTCGTCCTCAATCGGGACCTGGCCTGCGGTCGTTGCGGCCTCGATCTCCGCGCAGGCGAGAGCGCCTTCCTCGGCATGGCCGCGGGGGGGCTGACGGAGACCGCCCTCTGCGGCCCCTGTGCCTCCGGGAGTACGGGGCGGCGCGGACGTTAGGCGGAGGCGCGGTCGCGGGGCGGAGGGGCGCTCGCGCTTCGCGGCCTAGCCCAGCACGAATCCGCAGACCGCGCGCTCGAACCCTTCGGGGTTGTCCGTCGCGACGGAGTGGGCCGCCTGGGGAACGACTTCGAGCTTCCCGTTCTGGAGCACGTCGTCGACCATCTTGTCCGCCGTGTCGGGTGCCAGGATGTCGGAGGCGGCGCCGCGGACCACGAGGGTCGGGCAGGGCACCTTCGCGAGGGCGTCCCACTGCTGCTGGATGAAGGCCTCCTCGGCCTTCTTCGCCGACTCGTCGTTCGGGCGATCGCCGCGGAGCTTCGGATCCATCTTGAGCTCGAAGAGATCGTCGTCCCTCTGCTTGAGCGCGTACTTCGCCATGCGCTGGAGGGCGGCGGGCTGGCCGGCGGGATAGTTGAGCGAGAGCATGCGCGCATACTCTTCGACGCTCGTGAAGACCGGGGCGCGCTGCTCCGACATCTCCTGGCCGATCCGCGAGGTTCCGCGGGCGTCGAGCTCGGGGCCTATATCGACGAGAACGAGGCCCGCCAGGCGTTCGGGGTGACGGCCCGCGAAGACGGTCGAGACCCGGCCACCCATCGAGAAGCCGATCAGTACGAAGCGGTCGATCCCGAAGTGGTCGAGGATCCGCTCGAGGTCGTCGGCCATGTCTTCCGGGTGGTAGCGACCCTCGGCGTCCCAGTCGGAGTCGCCGTGGCCCCGCTGGTCGACGGCGAGCACGCGATAGTGCTCGGCGACCGCCGGGACGAAGTCGTCCCAGAGATGGGCCTCGTTTCCGTGGCCGTGCAGCAGGACCATCGGCACGCCCTCGGTGCTCCATTCGAGCACGTGGAGGGCGTTGTCGTGGCTTCCGGTGACGCGATGGGAGGTCGGTTCCATCGCGCCAGCCTACCACGGAGAACGCGGCCCCGGGCCAGCTCGCCCGGGGCCGCGATCCGTCGGTCTAGAACCGGGCGCGCACCCCGAATCGGATGTTCCGACCCGGGAGGATCACCTCGTCCTTGTTGAAGGCCACGTGGTTGCGGCCGCGCACGTCCGTCAGGTTGCGCGCGACGATCGAGAACTCGATCGGGATCGCGTCCACGATCTCGATCTCGTGCGACAGCGACGCGTTCAGGTAGGTGAAGTTCTTCGTGTTGGTCTCGAAGTCCCCGACCTCGTCCTGCGCCTCGGTCCGGAGGAACCCGACCCGGGCGTTCGTCCGGTCGCCGCGGATCGAGACGCCGCCGCCCCAGCGGATCGGCGTGATCCGCGGCGCGTTGTTGCTGCCGCCGCTCACGCCGTTCCCGTCGAAGCGGGCGCGCACGTAGTCGAACTGCGCGTCGAGGGCGAAGGTGCCGCAGTCCTCGAGGGTGACGAGGTCGAGATCGCCCTGGACCTCGAAGCCGTAGAAGAGCGCGTCGCGGTCCGTGTAGAAGAGCTCGGCGAGATCACCGCCCGGCAGCCCGTCTTCGTCGACCAGATTTCCCGTCCGCGCGGCGAAGATGAAGTCCTCGTAGTGGGTCACGAAGCTCGACCATTCGATCCGTCCTCGTTCGTGGGTCGCCTCGATCCGGAAGTCGCCGGTATAGGAGGTCTCGAGATCGAGGTCCTCGTCACCGATCTCGAAGGTGGCGGTCGCCTCGTGAGCACCCCGAGCGAGGAGCTCCGCGATCTCCGGCGCGCGCTGGCTCACCGAGCCGTTCATGCCGATCGTCAGCCAGTCGGTCGGGGTCTTCACGAGGCCGAGCGAGCCGGAGACGGCGTTGAAGCTCTGGTCCCGGTTGATGTCACCTGCGTCGACGCCCTGCACCCGGGTGTTCTCGTAGCGGAAGCCCGCTTCGAGGCTCAGATCCTCGGTCAACAGCCGCTCTTCGAAGAGGTAGAACGCGACGGTTCGACGGTCGGCGGGGGAGAGGAATTCGGCGGCTTCGCCCTCGCCGCGGAAATCGCGGTGCTGTCCGTGGATACCGAAGGCGCCGTGGAAGCCGGCGATCGGCTCGTGGAGGACTTCGAGTCGACCGTCGAACTCTTCGTTGCGATAGGTCTGACCGATCGCGCCGCCGGCGATCTCGTCGTGCTCGTAGTCGGTGTAGACGCCGCGGAGCCGGATCTCCTTCACGCCCGCGATCGGCGCGAAGAGATCACCCTCGAAGCGGAAGCGGTCGGCGTGCATGTCGATGTCGACCGCCTCGTCCTCTTCGGGGATGCCGTATTCGTTCTCGATCCGGGTGTAGGACACGCCGACGCGACCGACCTCGTTCGCGTAGGCCACGCCGCCGGAGCCCATCCACTGGTCGGTGTGGGTGCTCGACTGGATGCGCGGGCGATCGTCGTTCGGGATCGAGTAGTCGTTCGACTGGCGCATCAGGCCGTCGAGGTGGAAGGACCAGTTCCCCGAGGTTCCGTCGACCGTCGCGGCGAGGTCGCGTTCGTTCGCGACGAGGCCGATCCCGCCGAAGATCTCGGCGTCCAGGCCGTCCTCGCCGCCGCCGTTCGGGACGCGGTTGGTGATGACGTTCACGACACCCGCGGACGCGCTGCCGCCGTAGCGGAGCGTGCCGGGGCCGCGGACGATCTCGACGCGCTCGGCGACGAGGGGATTGGTCGGGACGGCGTGGTCCGGGCTCTCCCGGGACACGTCCTGGGTCCGGAGTCCGTCCTCGAGGACCTCCGTGCGGTAGGCGTCCTGGCCGCGGACGACCGGTCGGCTCGCGCCGGCAGAGAAGCCGGTGGACGTGATGCCGGGGATCTGGTTCAGGGTTTCGCCGAGCGTAGAGCCCAGGTTGAGGAGGAGCTCGTCCCGCTCGATCCGGTCGACGGGGACGGAGAGTTCGTCGCGGTCGTGCTCGAGGGGCGAGGCGGTCACGACGATCGTCTCGGTGACGCCGTGTTCGTCGTGTTCGTGGTCGTGGGCGTGCGCCGGTTCACCGTCTTCGGCGAAGGCGGAGGACGCGAGGGTCAGGAGGCCGGCGAGCGCGAGGCACGCGCGGCAGTGCGTACGGGAACGAGGGGACATCGGTCTTCCTTCGTGGCGGACGTCATGGGACGCCGCCGTGGACGCTCGACACAAGAATGTGTCGGACATCGCGAATACGAGCGGACGCGGCGACTCGAAGCGAGTGCGCGTCGGGTTTCGATCGGATGGGCTCAGCCGATCGGAGGCGCTCGTGTGGCAGGAAGGCCGGAGAAGGGGGCGCGAGCGGCGCCGGCGCTGCGTTCCGGCAGCGCCAGGGCGACGAGGTCCGTGGGAACGAGCCGTCCGCCGTCCGTTGCGGGTGTCGACTTCTCTTCGGAGGAGCGGCACCCGACGCAGGGAGCGTTGTCGACCGAGACATGGACCGAATGCTCGTGATGCGCATGGTCGTCCGAGACGACGGGGGTGTTGGAGGCGTCGAGGCTCCCGGATTCGGAGACGTGGGCGGGATGGACGTGACCGACGAGAAAGCCGAGGGCGAGCAGACCGAGAAGCGCCGCAACCCGCTGGAGGGGCGTACCGGTAGCGACGTGGAGACGGCTCGAGGAGGTCTGCATCCTTCGCATGGCGGCCAGTGAGTAGCAGAGCGCACGTGCGCCCGGCCACTCCAGAGGAAGCGCCCCCAGCTCAGCCCTTCTTCGGCAGCTCGATCCGCGGCTCTTCCGGATTCGGCCGGTAGAGGACGACCGTGTGTCCGACGACGCCGCAGAGCGCCGAGTGGCTCCGGTCGGCGAGCTCCTGGGCCGCGGCCTTCTTGTCCGGCGGCTGGCGCAGGCGGACCTTCACCAGCTCGTGCTGATCGAGGGCCTCGTCGAGGGCACCCACGACGGCGTCCGAGAGGCCGCCTTCGCCGACGAAGACGATCGGCTTGATCGCGTGGGCAAGGCCGCGGAGGTGGCGGCGCTGGGCGCCGGTCAGGCTCGGGGCGGGCCGGGATTCGTTGGCGGACACGGTGGGGCTCCAGGCGGCGGGCGGATTCTTGGGGGCGCCGAATGAGAAGGGTCGCGCACAGTAGCCTAATCCCGCGGGGGGAGCGGCCGGGAGGCCGCGAGTCGCGCCGTAGGCGTGGAGTCGCCGACAGGCGACGAGTCCGCCGCCGCAGGCGGCGGGAGCGGCGGACTGCCGAGGGGCGTCGCCGACGTCCCACCTCTCAGGAGACTCCCCTGAGATGCCGATGAACCCGAGCGATGGCCACCAACAAGCCGATACCCCTGGTGGGGCGACTCGCGATCCAGCTCAAGATGCTGACCCAGGACGAGGTCAAGCGAGCGATGACCGAGAGCGTCTCCTCTGGCAACCCGCGACTGGCGCAGGTCTTCCTGCAGATGGGGCTCCTCGATCGCGATCAGATCGCGCAGCTCCAGAAGGTCCAGAAGGACCTCGTCGAGAAGCACCGCGCCAAGAAGGCCGGCGCCGATGCCGCGCCCACGCCGCCGCCTGCCCGCGAAGCGCCGGCGCCGGTGGTGGAAACGGCGCCCGCGCCGCCGCCTGCCGCTCCCGACGTGAACGAAGCGGCGATGCACGCAGCGCAGGGGGCCTCGCCCATGCAGGGGGCCGACGTCGCGGCGCTCCACGAAGCGCCGCCCGAGGCTGCCCGCCCGGCGCCGTCCGAACCCGTGGCCTCGTCGCCCGCAGCGGAGGCTCCCCCCGCCGCCGCGCCGGCTTCGCCCGTCGCGCCGCCGCCCCAGGCCACCGCACCGCCGCCGCAGGCCGCGCCTGTGCCCCCGGCGGCTCCGGCGGCCGGCGAAGACGGACCGATCAGCCTCGAGCTGCCGATCCCGAATCCCGGGGAGGCCGACCGGCAGAAGCTCGAAGCGATGCTCAAGCTCGGCGTCGACCAGAAGGCGTCCGACGTCCACTTCCACGCCTACGGCCCGCTCAAGCACCGGATCGCCGGCCAGCTCCAGGTGACCGAAGAGAACGTCGACGGCGAGTTCGTCGAACGGGTCGTCGTGTCCTCCCTCGACGAGGCCCAGCGGAAGGTGCTCCGTGACCAGGGCGAGATCGACTTCTGCTTCGACCTGCCCGGCGTCGGACGCTTCCGCGCCAACGCCTATCGGCAGCAGCGCGGCCTCGACGCGGTCTTCCGCATCATCCCGGACGAGCCCCCGACCCTCGAGTCCCTCGGCCTGCCCGAGGAGCTCAAGAAGTACACCGATTTCCACCAGGGCATGGTGTTGATCACGGGGCCCGCGGGCTGCGGCAAGTCCGCGACGATGGCGGCCCTCGTGAACCACATCAACGAGACGCGGGAAGATCACATCCTCACCGTCGAGGACCCGATCGAGATCATCCACCCGTCGAAGAACTGCCTGGTGAACCAGCGTCACGCGGGTCACCACACGGCCAGCTTCTCCCGCGCGTTGCGCGGCGCGCTTCGCGAAGACCCGGACATCATCGTGATCGGCGAGCTGCGCGATCTCGAGACGATCTCCCTCGCGATGACCGCAGCGGAGACCGGTCACTTCGTGCTCGCGACGCTGCATACGGCGAACGCGGTGCGGACGGTGAACCGGATGATCGGCGCCTTTCCCTCGAACGAGCAGGATCAGGTGCGTGCCATGCTCTCGGAGTCGCTCCGCGCCGTCGTCTCCCAGCGACTCGTACCGAACGCGGAAGGGAACGATCGGATTCCGGCCCTCGAGCTGCTCGTCATCAATCGGGCGATCGGGAATCTGATCCGCGACGAGAAGACGACGCAGATCCGCTCGTCGATGCAGACGGGGAAGGCTCACGGCATGTATCTGCTCGAGCAGTCCCTCAACGAGCTGGTCGTCGAAGGCAAGATCACGCGGGAGACCGCCCTGGACCTCGCCGAAGAGAAGAAGCTGATCACCGCCGGCGCCTAGCACGCGCCCCGGCCTGTCCGCTCCGCGCAGGCCAGGTGGAAAGGAACGAATTTGGCCGCCATCGACTCGCTGCTCGTCCACATGAAGGAGAACGACGGCTCCGACCTCCATCTGGTCGCCGGTCAGCCGCCGCGCTTCCGAGCGAAGGGCAAGATCCAGATCATCCCGGGACACGACGTCCTCTCGAACGAGGCCCTGCGCGCGATGATGCACGAGATCGCGACGACGCGAGCCTGGGACGAGTACGAGACGACGAACGATCTCGATTTCGCGTTCAGCCTCGAGGGGGTCGCCCGCTTCCGCGCCAACTACTTCGTCCAGCAGACGGGCGCCGCCTGCGTGTTCCGGATCATTCCCGAGGAGATCCTCTCCCTCGAGACCCTGAACATGCCCGAGGCGATCTGCAATCTCGCCGATCTGAAGGAAGGGCTCGTCCTCGTGACCGGCCCGACCGGCTCCGGCAAGTCGACGACCCTCGCGGCGATCATCGACAAGATCAACAAGACCTACTCGAAACACATCGTCACGATCGAGGACCCGGTCGAGTTCGTCCACGAGAACCGCAACGCGCTCTTCTCCCATCGCGAGGTCGGTCTCCACACCCAGGGCTTCGGCCCCGCGCTCAAGAGCGCGATCCGTCAGGACGCGGACGTGATCCTCGTCGGCGAGATGCGGGAGATGGAGACGATCAACCTGGCGATCACCGCCGCCGAGATGGGCATGCTCGTCTTCGGGACGCTCCACACGAACAACGCCGCCAAGACGATCGACCGGATCATCGATGCCTTCCCCGCGGAAGAGCAGAACATGGTCCGGATCTCGCTCTCCGAGTCCCTCGCCGCGGTCGTCTCGCAGCTGCTCCTCCCGAAGAAGGAGGGCGGCCGCGTCGCCGCGAACGAGATCCTGCTCAAGGCCTCCGGCCTGCCGAACGTGATTCGCGACGGCAATACGCCGATGCTCAGCCAGATCATCCAGGCCGGGAAGAGCCAGGGCATGCAGCTCATGGACGACGTGCTCTTCGCTTATGCGAAAGATGGGACGGTCAGCGCCTACGACGCCTACATGAAGGCGACGGACAAGGCGCGCTTCGAGCCGCTCCTCCAGGCCGAAGGCGAGGAGCCGCTTCCCGGCTGACCCCGGAGGCGACGCGCTCCGAGCTCGAGCCGCGACAGCGTGTCGCATTCGTTTCGCCCCAATGGATGTCGATCCCCGCAGTCCGTCCGGGGCCTCGACTAACGCCGCGACGCATCCGTCGCGCCAGCCTGCTACACCTCGATGGTGCTCGCTTGGACGCGAGACACGAGGTGCGCCGCTCGTGGTTGGAGTTCGGGGAAAGATCGAGGAGGCGTTCGGCACGTGGTCGCGCGTGGTGGTGCGCTACCGCTGGGTCGCGATCCTGCTCGTGCTCGTCGCGACCGCCGGGCTGGCGACGCGCATCCCGTTGATGGAGGTCGAGACCTCCACCGACGACTACTTGCGCGACGGGGATCCCGAGAAGATCGCGTACAACGCGTTCCGAGATCAGTTCGGTCGCGACCAGGTCATCTTCGTCGTGGTCGAGCCGCCCGAGGTCTTCGACCTCGCCTTCCTCGAATGGCTGCGAGATCTCCACGAGGCCCTCGAAGAAGAGGTGCCCTACGTCTACGACGTCTCGAGCCTCGTCAACATCCGCTCGATCTACGCGGAAGGGGACACCCTCGTCGTCGACGACCTCCTGCAGAGCTGGCCCGAGGATCGGGCGGCGGTCGAGGCGGTGCGTGCCCGCGCGCTCTCGACCGAGAGCTACATCGACAACGTGATCTCCGCGGATGGCAGCGTGACCGCGTTGCAGGTGCGTTCCTACGCCTACTCGTCGGAAGAGTCCGAGGCGGACGAGCTCGGCGGATTCGACGACACGCCGCCGGACGTCCTGCGCGACAACCTCTCCGCGGTCGAGCACTCGGCGTACAGCCGCGGCGTGATCGAGGTCGTCGATCGCTTCCGCCGCGACGACTACACGATCCACCTGACCGGTCAGCCGCTGGTCGCCTATGGCCTCACGCGGTCGATGGCGCAGGACGTGCCGAAGATCTTCGGGGGCGCGCTGCTCCTGGTGGGCGTCATGATCGTCGCGCTCTTCCGGCGCCTTTCCCCGCTTCTGCTCTCCTCGACCGTCGTGATCCTCTCCCTGGTCTCGACCCTCGGGATCGTCCAGCTCCTCGGCTTCCCGATCAGCATCCCGACCCAGATCCTGCCGTCCTTCATGCTCGCGGTCGGCGTCGGCTACGTGGTCCATCTGCTGACGATCTTCTTCCGCGCGCTCGGACGGACGGGCGATCGACAGGAAGCCCTCGAGCAGGCCCTTCGCCACGTCGGGCTCCCCATCCTGATGACCGCGGCGACGACGATCGCCGGGCTCGTCTCCTTCGTGGCGGCGGATCTCGAGACGGCGTACCAGCTGGGGATCTCGGGGGCGATCGGCGTCGCTGTCGTGGCGATCTATACCCTCGTCTTCGTGCCGGCGATCCTCTCGCTGCTGCCGCTCTCCGCGAAGCGCAATCGCGGCGGGCTCGAAGGCGGCTCGTTCTTCCTGACGGCGTGCGGCCGCCTCTCCGTGCGCCACCCGAAGAAGCTGACCGCGGCCGCGGCCGTGCTGGCGGTCGCCTCGATCGCCCTCCTGCCGCGCCTCGACTACTCCGCGAACCCGATGGACTATTTCCCGGATGGCCACTGGCTGAAGGAGGGCACGTTCTACACGGACGAGCGGATGGGCGGGATGCAATCCCTCGAGATCGTGATCGACTCCGGGCGGCCGGAGGGGCTCCACGAGCTCTCCGTTCTCGAAGGCATCGGCCGACTCGACGCGCTCGTCGCCGAGCTCGAGGCCGAAGGGGAAAAGGTCACGCGGACCTGGTCGATGCTCCAGATCCTGAAGGAGACGAATCAGGCGCTCAACCGAGGGGATCCCGCCCACTACCGGATTCCCGACGACGAGCGGCTGATCGCCCAGGAGCTCCTGCTCTTCGAGCAGAGCGGCTCCGACGATCTCGAGAAGATCGTCGATCGCCAGTTCAGCCAGGCGCGCATCAGCGTGCTGACCGGCTGGGAGGACGGCGTCGAGAAGCAGCGCTTCATCGACCGGATCCGCGACCGGGTCGTCGACGCGGTGGGTGACGACGCGGAGGTCACGATCACGGGGGCGGTCGCGCTGATCGCGCGGACCGCTTCCGCCAGCTCCGAGAGCATGATCCAGAGCTACTCCCTCGCGCTGCTCCTGATCACGCCGATGATGATCATCCTGATCGGGAGCCTGCGAGCGGGACTCGTGAGCATGGTCCCGAACCTCGTACCGATCCTCTCGTCCCTCGCCCTCATGGTCGTCGTCGGAATCGAGCTCGACCTGTTCACGATCCTCGGCGCGTGCATCGCCATCGGCCTCGCCGTCGACGACAGCATCCATTTCATCAGCGGCTTCCGTCGCCACTTCGAGCAGACCGGCGACCCGGAGCGCGCGGTCGAGCTCACGATGGAGTCGACGGGCCGGGCGCTGCTCTTCACGTCGGTCGTTCTCGCGGCGGGCTTCGCGACCCTCGGGCTCTCCTCGATGGCGAACCTGGGCTATCTGGGGCTCACGACGGCCTACGCGATCACGCTCGCCTTCGTTCTCGACGTGACGGTCACGCCGGCGCTGCTCGTGCTCACCCATCGAAAGGTCGGATCGCGGAAACGATCGGCGGACGCGAGCAGGGCGGATGCCTTCGGGGAGGACGACGAGCAGGAGATCGCGCGCGAGACCGGTTGAGAAGGCAGGGCAGGGCGTGCGAGACTGTCGACGGGGGTGAGGGTTGGAACGAAGGACCCTGCCGATGCTGAATCACGCTGCTGCTCTCCGAACCTTCCTCTTCACCGTCGCGTTCGCGCTCGTCGCGACCGGCGCCTCTGCCCTCGATGGCATCGAGCTCTCCGAGCCGATCGAGCCCGCGGGCGAAGGCGAGTGCCCGCGGCTCGTCCAGATCAAGTATCCCTTCCTCTCGTGCGCGAGCGGCCAGATCGGTCAGTCCGACGCGAACGAGACCTGGGAGAACTCGCGGCAGCTGCCGCAGCAGGGCGCCTGGAACGAAGGCGACGGCGCCTGGGGTCCGGACCAGAACCAGAACTGAGCCCGCCCGGCGCGCGGCGTCGCGTGATCCGAGGAGCCCGATGACGAGACCGGATCCTCCGGCCCCCGATCCGGGCCACGTGCTTCGCGACGCCCCCGCCACCCATCGCAACCGCGAGCCGATCCTCGAGGAGCTCGCGCGCTGGCTACCGCCGTCGGCGCGCGTCCTCGAGATCGCGAGCGGAACCGGGCAGCACGCCGTCTTCTTCGCGGAGCGGATGCCGGGACTCACCTGGCTGCCGACGGACGGGGATCCCGAGAGTCTCGGGACGATCGAAGCCTGGATCGCCGAGCGCGGCACGACGAACGTCGAGCCGCCGCGGCGGCTCGACGCGAGTCGGCCGGACTGGGCCGAGGCCGTCGGTCCCATCGACGCGATCTTCAACGCGAACATGATCCACATCGCGCCCTGGGAGGTCGCACTCGGCCTCTTCGAAGGCGCCGGGCGCGCGCTCGCGACCGGCGGCCGGCTCCTGCTCTACGGCCCCTTCAAGGTCGGAGGCGCGCACACGTCCGAGAGCAACGCGTCGTTCGACGCGAGTCTCCAGGATCGCGACGCGCGCTGGGGCGTGCGTGACGTCGAGCGCGTGGTGGAGCTCGCGAACGCGGCGGGGCTCACGCTCGTCGAGACGAGGGAGATGCCGGCGAACAACAAGCTGCTCGTCTTCGAACGCGATTGAAGCGGTCGCTCGTCGTCAGCCTCGTGCGCGATCGTTCATCGTGAACGTGGCCTTCTCGATCGGTCCCCCTTCGCGCCACATGTAACAGGCGCCGGGGTTGCCGCCGAGGCGCGCGACGTCGGGCTCGATGCCCTCTTCGCGAGCGCGGGCCCGCTCTTCGAAGAAGAGGTCCATCTGGGCCGCGATGATCTGGATGAAGCCCGGGGCGAACATGAGGAGCGCGTCCCGGATGGCGCAGAGCGCGGTCGTCTCGTTGGTCAGGTCGAAGATCCGTTTGGCGAGGCCGGGCAGGACGGGGGAGCCGACGAAGGACGAGAAGGTCCCGGTCTCGTCCCGCCATTCGACGTCTTCGAGGGAATCGGCGTCCCGGATCCGCTCGAGCACCTCGAACTCGCCGAACGCGAAGCGCTTGCGGTCGACGGTCGCCGCGATCTTCACCTCGTGGAAGCGCTCGACGCGCTCGAGCGAGTGGCTGTCCGCCGACCACGGCCGGGTCATCGAGTCCGTCAACCCGACCGCCACGTCGATCCGTTCGTCCTCGCGACGCAGGCCGTCGACGAAGACCGCCCGACGGAAGAAGCGATCGCCGACGGCATGGCGCGTCCCCTCGCGCCCCGCGCGCGCGTGCTCGATCGCGGCGGCGTGCGGAATCGCGGAGGCCATCAGCTGGAAGAGCGTGAGCAGGTGGCTGCAGCCGAGCGGGCCGCCGAACTTCGCCGAGAGCTTCGCCGGGAACGCGTCGTCGAGACATTCGCCGGCGAGCTCGTAGAGTCTCGGCGCGGGATCGCGGCAGCACTCGCCGCCGGTGGCCTCCGAGGGCTCGACGGCGACGAAGGGCTGCTCGACGCGGATCGCCTCCATGCGAAGCGATTCGGGGTCTAGGTCCAGCTCGATGCTCATCGAGTGGATCACGCCCGCCGGCTGGATGTCGTAGCTCGTGGGGACGAAGCCGTTCTTGCGCAGATCGATCACGTCGCCGCGGGCGAGCCAGCGGTCGTCCGCGGTCTTGCGAAGCGAGACGGTGAGCGAGCGCGTGTGAAGCGGCAGGCCCAGGACGGGAGCGGGAGCCACGGCCGGGATCTCAGCCGTGTTGGTAGGTCGTGTGCGTCGGTCGGCCGCGGAGGATGTTGAGCGCACCCCAGTTGGTGACCTTCTTGAAGGCTTCGCTCGCGATGAAGTCCTTGAAGGCCTGCTCGTTCTGCCAGTTCGACACGATCAGGTAGGTCGGCTCGCCGTCGCCCACTTCCTTGAAGATCGAGGACGAGTCGTGTCCGTCGATGCCGCTCATCGTCTCGACGACCTTCGCGCAGGCATCTTCGAAGACCTGCTCCTTGCCGGGGATGACGAAGTAGTTCATGCCGATCGTGACCATCGAGGCTCCTCTAGCGTTGCGCCGTTGGGTGTGGGGCACCCGGAAATCGGTCGCGCATCATAGCGGCGCGTCCCGGTCGCGGGCGGCGTCGATGCCCCGAGGGGTGCGGAACGCCCGACCCAGGTCGGTTCGCGACCCGGAGTGCAGCCAATCGACTGCACTGTCACCCGCCGGACTGCAGTACGCTTGCTGCACTTCGCCGGTCGCGTCGGGCTCTCGCGGCACCAGGGGCGGCGAGAGCTTCGACCGAAGTGGGCACGGGCCTTGCTCTACAGGAGCGCATGCAAGGCACGGCACGAACCCGACCCCTCGATCGTCTGCGCGAATGCGGCTGGGACGGGGAATTCGCGGGCCCGGGAGGCGACGCGGTGGGAGACGGACGAGAGCGGAAGGGCGAGCGGGGCGATCTCCGCGGCTCCGATGCGGACGCGCCGGCCGACGAGCGCGGCCGGTCCCGTCGGCGCAGCCACCACGAACGAAAGGCCCATCGCCGCGCGGCGCGACTCGCCGACCAGGCCGCCCGCGCCGAGCGCAAGGCCGAGAAGGCGGCCCGCCGGGCCTGGCGCGAATCCGAACGGCGAAGGCGTCGCGACGAGAAGCGGCACCGCGCGCGGGAGCGAACCGAGCGCGAGGTCACGCCGGAGGAACGCGAGCACGCCCGCGCCGTGAAGCGCGCGCGGCGGCGCGCGAACCAGCGCATGGGCTTCGTGACCCACGCCGTGTCCTACGCCGCGACCCTCGGTCTCCTGATGGTCACGACCCGGAGCTTCCGGGTCGTTCTGATCGTCGCCCTCGCCTGGGGCATCGGCCTCTTCTGCCACTACTTCTGGGCCCTCGCGGCACCGCGCGTGCGCGATCGCTGGGTCGAGCAGGAAGTCGGCGCGCGCTCGCGAACGAAGGTCCGGCGCGAGCGCCGGCAGGTCGAGACGCGCAGCCGACGCTCGATGGAGGATCTCTCCGCGTCGATCGCCCACGAGATCCGCAACCCGATCACCGCCGCCAAGAGCCTCGTCCAACAGATGGGCGAGGACCCGGCTTCGGACGAGAACCTCGAATACGCAGGCCTCGCCCTCTCCGAGCTCGATCGCGTCGAGCGCTCGATCTCGCATCTGCTGCGTTACGCGCGGGACGAGGAACCCCGCTTCGCCCCGATGGCCCTCTCCGAGGTGGCCCGCGCCGCGGTCGTCGGGCTGCGCGACCGCGCGGCGGCCCAGGGTGTTTCGCTCGCCGTCGACTTCGACGTCGAAGGCGAGATGCGCGGGGACGCCGAGAAGCTTCGGCGGGTGGTGGAGAACCTGGTGGCGAACGCGATCGATGCCCTCGCCGAGAGCGGGACGCAGCGTCCGACGGTGGAGCTCCTCGGCGGCGAGAACCTCGCCGGGGACGAAGTGTGGCTGCGCGTGATCGACAACGGTCCGGGGATTCCCGCCGACGAGCGCGCGCGGATCTGGAGCCCCTTCTTCACGACCAAGGAGACGGGCACGGGGCTCGGCCTCGCGCTCTCCCGCAAGACCGTCGAGGCCCACGGCGGGAGCATCGAGCTGCTCTCCGACCCGCGGCAGGGAAGCGAGTTCGTGCTCTCCTTCCCGAAGGAGCCGAGCCCGACTTCACCCCCGAACGCGCGCGCGGAGAACGAACGATGAGCTGGACACACGCGACGAGACGAACGCCGGCGAGGGGTTTCGACTGGGGCTTCTCGCCGCCCCTGACCGACGAGGAGGGGGCGATGGAGATGGAGAAGCCCGTGAAACGTTCGCGTCGCGGAAAGCGGAAGCGCCGCGGGCCGCGTCGCGAGGGCGGATCGTCTTCGCGACTGCGCCTGGACGGCCGCGTCGGCCACCCGCGTGAGCTTCGCGACGAGGCCGGCGATACGCTCGCCGAGATGGACGAGACGCTCCTCACCGAGGACGAACGGGCCTATCGCGATGCCCGCCGTCGCGCCGACGAGAAGGTCGCGCTCTCGCGGGAGCTGGCGCGGGCGGGACTGATCACGGTCCCGTTGCTGCTCTTCCTCTTCCCCGCCGGCGTCGTCGCGCTGATCTACTTCAGCCTGAAGCTCGGACGCCGGGCCTTCCGGGCCTTCTACGAGCCCCAGCTGCACGCGCGCTTCCTCCAGGAAGAGGTCGACCGACGGGTCCGCACGAACGTCTCCTCCGAGCGCCGGGAGCTCGAAGGGGAGCATCACCGATCCCTCGAGAAACTCTCCGCCTCGATCGCCCACGAGATCCGCAACCCGATCACCGCCGCCAAGAGCCTCGTCCAGCAGATGGGCGAGGACGCCGGCGACGTCGATCAGGAGGAATACGCGCGGGTCGCGGTCGCGGAGCTCGAGCGGGTCGAGCGATCGATCTCGCATCTGCTCCGCTTCGCGCGCGAAGAGGAGACGCGGGTCGCCGACGTCGTGATGGAGGACGTGCTCGAGTCGGCCCTCGAGACCTTCCGGGATCGCGCCGCGCGAAGTGGGATCGAGATCGTTCGGCAGTTCGATGCCGCGGGTGGCATGGAGGGCGACGCGGAGCAGCTGCGACGGGTCGTGATCAATCTCGTGACGAACGCGATCGATGCACTCGAGGAGGGCGGCGTGCCGAGGCCGGAAGTGCGGGTGTCGATGGGCGAGAACCTCGCCGGGACCGAGGTCTGGCTCCGGATCGCCGACAACGCACGCGGGATCGACGACGAGACCCGCGAGCGGATGTTCGATCCCTTCTACACGTCCCGCGAGAACGGGACCGGACTCGGCCTCGCGCTCTGTCGCAAGATCGTCGACGTCCACGGCGGATCGATCGAGCTCGACTCGGCACCCGGCGAAGGCACGGAGTTCGTTCTGACCTTTCCGCGCGGGCGACGCGCGAGCGAAGGGGGGGCGTGATGGCGGAGAAGATCCTCGTCGTCGAAGACGAACACGCGATCCGGCTGGCGCTCAAGGGGCTCCTGAAGCGGGAGGGCCACGAGGTCGAGCTCGCAGCGGACGGCGAGGTCGCGACCTCGCTCCTGCGCGATCACGCCTTCGACCTCGTGATCACCGATCTCGCCCTCGGGCGCGGCGCCTCGGGGATGGACGTCCTTCGCGTCGCCAAGGAGGAGCGTCCCGAGACGGCGGTCGTGATGATCACCGCCCACGGAAGCGAGAAGATCGCCGTCGAGGCGATGAAGTCCGGCGCCGACGACTACGTGCCCAAGCCCTTCGACAACGACGAGCTTCGCGTGGTGGTCGCGCGCTCTCTCGAACGCCACCGACTCGAGCGCGAGAATCGCCAGCTGCGCGAACGCCTCGAGCGGGAGTTCGGATTCGATCAGCTGATCGGCTCCGGGACGCCGATGCGGCGTGTCTTCGAGACGATCAAGAAAGTCGCCGAGACCGATCTCTCCGTCCTGATCCGGGGCGAGAGCGGGACGGGCAAGGAGCTCGTCGCACAGGCGCTCCACGAATCGAGCCGCCGAAGGGGGCAGCCCTTCGTCGCCGTGAACTGCGCCGCGATCAACAGGGAGCTCGTCGAGAGCGAGCTCTTCGGACACGAGAAGGGCGCGTTCACCGGCGCCGACGCCCGCCGCATCGGGCGCTTCGAAGCCGCCGACGGCGGGACGATCTTCCTCGACGAGATCGGCGACATGGCACCCGAGACCCAGGCCAAGGTCCTGCGCGTCCTCGAAGAGCGGAAGCTCGAACGCGTCGGTTCGACCGAGACGATCGAGGTCGACGTCCGGGTCGTCTCCGCGACCCACCGCGACCTCGAGGAGCTCGCGCGGGAAGGCGCCTTCCGGGAGGACCTCTACTACCGGCTGAAGGTCGTCGAGATCGAGCTGCCGCCTCTCCGCGAGCGGATCGAGGACCTGGCCGCGCTCTCGGATCGTTTCCTGGGGCAGGTCGCCGAGCGTCTGGATCGCGACAAGAAGGCGCTCTCCGAAGAGGCGCTGGCCCGCCTCTCGCGCCACGAATGGCCGGGCAACGTCCGTGAGCTCCGCAACGTCCTGGAGCGGGCGGCGGTCCTGGCCGCCGGACCGGAGATCTCGGAGGCCGATCTCTCTCTGGGCTTCTCTTCGGACGGCGAGCTCGACGAGGTTGCGAGTGAATCGCCGGACCTCGACATCCCCTTCTCCGAAGCGAAGAAGCAGACCGTCGAACGCTTCGAGCGGCGATACCTCTCCGAGGCGCTGCGGGAGCACGAGGGCAACGTCAGCCGGACCGCGAACGCGATCGGCATGGTCCGGCAGAGCCTTCAGCAGAAGATCCGGGAGCTCGGCCTGAAGGCCGACGAGTTCCGCAAGCGCCGCTAGGCCAGGGGCCGGATCGAGCGAGCGCGGAATCCCTCGACTCGCAGAGTGTGTATCAATAGACACAATAATGTGTCGAACGATGGACGAAATCAACGAATCAACGAAGCCGGGTGGACCGGCGAGGAGGACGAGATGGAGAACGGCAAGCCGGGAATGTTCGCGCGCATGCGCAGCCTCTTCCGCGGGATCTTCGGATCCTGGGTCCGGGAGAAGGAGCAGGAGAAGCCCGAGGTCGTCTACGAGCAGGCGATCGCCGAGCGGGTCCGCCAGTACCGCGAGCTCAAGGACGCGGTCGCGGGCATCCTCTACATGCGAAACAAGCTCGAGAGCGAGATCGCGGATCGTCGCGCGGAGATCGCGCGGCTCCACGACGACGTGCGTCGGGCGGTCCGTCGCGGTCAGGAGGAGACGTCGCTCTCGCTGATCGCCCACAAGCAGGCGCTCTTCGAAGAGCTCGAGCGCGCCGAGCAGGAGCTCGAACAGGTGCGGGTCCAGGCCGAGGAGGCCAAGACCAACCTCGTGCGGTTCCGCGAGGAGATCCGGGCCCTCGTCCGGGAGAAGGGGCGGATGCTCGCCACCCTCGCGAACGCCCGGGCGCGCCGGCGGCTGCAGGCCGCGATCGAGGGGCTCTCGGTCGACGCCGAGATGGACGCCCTCGAGAACGTGCGGGAGCACATCTCGCGGATGGTCCTGCAGGGCGAGGTCAACAAGGAGCTCGGCGAGGACGGGGATGCGTTCCGGGTCCAGCTCCGCGGCTTCCGGGACGAGGCCCGGCGCGAGTCGGCCCGGTCCGAGCTCGAGAGCCTCAAGAAGGAGCTGCTCCCGCCGCCTTCGATCCCGGCCTCGGTCGTGTCGAAGAGCGAGGCACCGGCGACGCCGGTCCCCGCGGCGAGCTGAGTCGCGCTCGCAGGCGCCGAGCTCGAGCCCCTCGGGGATCGAGCGCTACAGGAGGCCGTCGCGGTTGACCCCGCGGCGGCCTCTCGCTAAAAACTGCGCTCCTTCGAGGGCTTGCGCGGCGACCGATGTGTCCGGCCTGCGGCCCGGGCGAGGGTCCCAGTTTCATTCGAGCCCGATCCGCGCGAATCCTCCGTCGCGGATCGCCCCCCTCGAACTCCGGAGCAAGATCATCATGGCGCGCGTTTGTGCATTGACGGGCAAGAAGGTCCAGTACGGACACAACGTCTCCCACTCCAAGCGGGCGACCAATCGACGCTTCGAGCCGAACATCCAGAAGGTGCGGCTCCAGTCCGAGGCCCTCGGTCAGCGCGTTTCGCTGAACATCGCGACCCGCACGCTTCGCTCGGTCCAGAAGAAGGGCGGCCTCGACGCCTACCTCCTCGGGACCGACGACCTGAAGCTGCAGCCCGGCGCGGTCCGCCTGAAGAACAAGATCCGGCGGAAGCTGAGCGGGCGCTAGTCGCGTCCGATCAGGTCGCCGGCTCGTACCAGATCGGCGACGTCCAGGCGCGCTCCTGAATGATGCGCGGGATCTCCGGGTCACTGCACGCGGCCGGTCGCTCCGCTTCGGGAAGCGACAGACAGGTCTGCCAGCTCCAGCGACAGCTCGGGTTCTCGACCGCGCGCACGTAGTAGGCGGCGTCTCGCGTGGCGTCGAAGTCCGGATCCGTCCAGACCGCGCAGAGCGCATCGAAGCCCTGGCCCCTCGGCTCGCAGGTAGTGAGGTCCACGTCGGGTGCCTCGCGGCTGGTCCCGGCCGAATCCGCGAGCCGCCCCGCTACGTCGTGGACGGCCTGGTGGAAGTGGCCGTCCTCGCCGACCCAGACCTTCACGATCTGGAGTCGGTCCAGCTGTCCGCCCGGATGTCCCGCGACTCCGGCATCGCGCGCGACGTGCGCCACGAAGGTCGGTGCAACCCCGGACTGCGCGGCTTCCGGGAGCACCGCGCCCATCGGCACGCCCTGCGCGTAGCCCGTGTCGACGAGGTCGCTCCGTCCGCAGAGGTCCGCAGGCAGGTCCCAGCCGGCGAAGAAGCGCGGCTCGATCCGCGGACCGCTCGTCGCGAAGGTCTCGCGCCGCACCATGGCATCGAAGAGCGAGTCGCGGGCGTTCTCGTCGGCCCAGACGCCCATGAGGCCACCCGGATTGCGCGCGATGTTGCCGGCGCCGGCGAACCAGGGCGTCTGTGTCATGCGCCCCTCGACGGTCGCGTCCGTGTTCGCGCAGCAGCCCTGCCAGTCGTATTCCTCGGTGTCTCCGGGATTGGCGTTGTGGCCGTCGGTCGAGCCGATCATGCCGAACTGGAAGGGGTTCACGCCGATTCGCTCGCGTTCGCGCATGCCTTCGATCAGCGCGTAGCGCGCGAAGTCCACGCGGGACTGGCAGCCGCCTCCGCGAAGCGCGCCCCATCCCGCGCCTTCCTTGCAGTCGTCCGGCGGCTCCGGTGCGAACTGCCGGACCTTCTCGAAGTCGCAGAGCTCGTCCTCGCCGCCGACCACGCCGTACATTCCGTTCGCGCACTCGGACTCGCCCTTGATCTGCATCATCTCGACGAGCCGCTCGATTCGCGCCCGGACCTGCATCTGGCGCACCTGTTCCTCCCTGGCCTTGCGCTTCCAGGTCGTCTCGAACAGGCGGCCATTCGACACGTTGGCGTTGTGCGGGATCGTGATGACCTCGCAGCCGGTGCCCGCGTTCGTGCAGAGCGCGTCGAGCCGATCCCAGAGGTCGATCGCGTCGGGCGCTTCGAGCGAGGAGATCGGGAGCTCCGGCACGCTCGCGTTTCGGAAGATCACGTTCCGGTGGACCTTCGACATGTTGACCGAGTAGCTGTGTTCCCAGCCGTGGAACGCGGTGAAGGCGCAGGCCTCGCTCGTGTCGTTCCAACGCTCGGTCGCGCGTCGGGTCTCGCCCCAGGCGGTCTCGAGCGAACCGCGACACTCGGCATCCCCCTTCCCGCAGATCTCGCCGCGGCGTCCCAGGAGGCCGACGACGCCGGTCATCTTGCCCCCGAGCTTCAGGCCGGGGATCGGCGGCTTGAGCTCGATCTCGCCGCGGAAGCCGCGACAGGATTCCGAGTCGTAGGCATACGAGCCGGGGGTCGTGCACAGGTTCACCTCGCCGATCCACTCCGCGTGGTCGGTGACGGCCGCGAAGTCGAGGGGGCGGGCGAGACGGCCGCTTCGCTCCCCGCGGCCGTCCTCGTCGAAGGGGCCGAAGCCGATCGCTTCGCCCCGCGCGAAGCGGTACGCGTCGTCGGGGGACGCGAGCATCCCGCGCGAGCGCGCGTCCATCGAGAACTTCGTATGGACGTGGAGGTCGCCGAAGAAGGCCTGACGGAGGGGATCCCGATGGGCGCAGGCGGCGCGCGGCGCGGTGTCCCCGTCGGCGGGGCCGACGGGAGGCGACCAATCGTCGGCGGTGGGCCGCATCATCATCAGGCTGGCGCACGAGATCGTGAGGGCGATGAGAAAGAGCAGGGCGAGTCGCGCGCGCATGATCACCTCCGTCCGATCAAGGGAGCATGGCGCGGGTCCCGAACGAAAACGAGGGCCCATTCCTGCGGAATGGACCCTCGATTCGAATCGGTTCGTCGGCGTCGGCGACGATCTGAGCGAGCCGACTACTTCTTGCCGCCGCCGTAGCGCTTGCGGAAGCGGTCGATCTTTCCGTCGGAGTCGAGCTCGCGCATCTTGCCCGTCCAGAACGGGTGGGACACGGACGAGATCTCGAGGCGCACCACCGGCACCTCTTCACCGTCGACCTCGCGGGTCTCCTTCGACGTGACGGTCGAGCGACTGGTCCACTCGTTCCCCGTGGCGGAGTCGACGAAGATCACCTTGTGATAGTCGGGATGGATTTCGGGCTTCATCGTTCGCTCGCTTCTACCAGCTGCTCTTGCGCACGCCGGGGAGCTGGCCGCGGAGGGCGAGCTCGCGAAGGGCGATGCGGGAGATGCCGAACTTGTTGTAGTAGGCCTTCGAGCGGCCGGACACGGCGCAGCGGTTGTTCTTGCGGGTCGGGCAGGAGTTGCGCGGCAGCTTCGCGAAGCCCGCCTGGGCCTCGAGCTTGTCGTCGATGGACGCGTTGGGGTCCTTCAAGATCTTGCGCAGCTCGGCGCGCTTCGCGGCATGCTTCGCGATCAGCGCGTGACGCTTGTTGTCTCGGTTGACCTGGGACTTCTTGGCCATGTGGTGGTCTTGGCTCCTGGGAGGGATCTTTGGAGCGCGGGAGAGTACGGGGGTGCGCCCCCCGTGGCAAGGTTCGGGAGCCCGATCCTCGTGGATTCGCAAGCGAATCGTGACGGAGCCCCGAGGGGATCAACGAAGACCCACCCC
This sequence comes from bacterium, assembly GCA_024742285.1. Taxonomy (NCBI): domain Bacteria; species bacterium. The sequence continues at coordinate 194,638 of JANSYR010000009.1, forward strand.
GAAGAGAGGGGGAATGGCACCGTGCGGAGTCAGGCCTCGTCGAGATCGATCGGATCGACCTCGATCCGGTCCCGCCCACCGTCCTTCGCCTGGTAGAGGGCGCGATCCGCGCGCTCGACCCAGGAGGACGAGGTCTCGCCCTGCCGAAGCCGCGCGATGCCCATCGAGGCGGTGACCCGGATCGGCTCCTCGATCTCGCCGTGGAAGATCTCGAGATTCCGGACCGTCGTCATGCCGCGTTCGGCGACGTCGCGGGCGGTGGGCAGGTCGATGTCCCGGAGCACGATGGCGAACTCCTCACCGCCGTAGCGTGCGACGAAGTCGTCCTTGCGCATGAAGCAGCGCGTGAGCGCGTCGGCGACCTCTCGCAGTACGGCATCGCCGCAGGGATGGCCGTGGGTGTCGTTGACCCACTTGAAGTGGTCGAGGTCGACCATGATCAGGCAGCCACGGGTTCCGAAGAGCGTCGCGAGGTCGATCTCGCGCTCGATCTGCTCGTCGAAGGCCGAACGGTTGTAGATCTTGGTGACCGGATCGATCGCCGCCCGTTTACGGACGTTGTCGAGCTCATCGCGCAGCGTGTCGAGCCGCGCGGCCATCTGCTGGATCTGCTCCTGGTGGCGACGACCGCGCTCGGACAGGAATTCCGTGAGGAGCGAGACGGTCTCCTGGGCCTCGTTCTTGATCTTGTCGGGCTCTCCGGAGCGCACGGCGCCCTCGAGCCGGCGCATGCGGTGTCCGATGCGCCGGTCGGCGCTCTGCTCGACGGTGAGCGAGCGGCGCAGGCCCGAGATGAAGGACCAGGCCGCGTCCCGGAAGTCGCCGAGGGAGCGGGTCACGTACTCTTCCTCGGAGAGGCGGTGCTCCTTGACCGCGCGGCGCAGACCCGGGAGGTCGCGCTTTCCCTCACCGACCTCGCGGGACTCGCCGTCGCCGCGGTCCCGGACCGGCGGAGGGACGCCGATCAGGAGGTGGCGCGCCCAGGTCTCGAAGGTCTCCTCGATCTCTTCCGCCGAGCGCGGTCCGACGTCGAACGCGTGCTCGCCGAGGATCCGGAGCAGGTCCGCCATCATGTCGAGGGCCCGATCGGCGGGGATCGCCGCGACCGCGTCGGCGGCTGCAGACTCGGCGACGGGCTGCTCGCCCTTCGCCTCGGCGTCCTTGCCTGCGTTCTTCTTGCGCTTTCCGAAGACCATGGCGGGTATGTCGGCCGAACACGGCGTTGGCCCGAGTGCGCGCGTCACCCGACGCGCGAATCCGGGCGCTTCCCCGAGGTCCTTCTCGGGCGTTGACCCGATCCGTAGGTCCGGCCCGAAACCGGTCCGCGACGAGCGATTCGGGGGGGCTCTGCACTATCCTCGCGCGCTTCGATCCGGCCCGTGGCCGGGGAACCCGGCCGTACGAGCGGCCCGCCCGAGAGAGATGAGAGAGTCCCATGAGTGAGTCCACGTCGCCGGGTCCGCGCCCGGTGCGATCGATCGACCCGAAGCGCCTGCCCAAGCACTTCGAGGCGGAGGTCGTCGAGGACAAGTGGGACGCCGCCTGGCAGGAGAGCGGGGTCTACCACTACGACCCCGAGCGTCCCCGCGAAGAGACCTTCGTGGTCGACACGCCCCCGCCGACCGCTTCGGGCTCGCTCCACATCGGCCACGTGTTCTCGTACAGCCAGACCGACGTCGTCGTTCGCTACAAGCGCATGGCGGGGATGAACATCTTCTATCCCATGGGCTGGGACGACAACGGTCTGCCGACCGAGCGACGCGTCCAGAACTACTTCCACATCCGCTGCGACCCGAACACGCCCTACGAAGAAGGGATGACCTTCGAGCAGGCGTCGGCGAAGACGCGCAAGAAGCCGGCCCGGCTCGTGTCGCGTCCGAACTTCATCGAGGCCTGCTACGACCTGATCCGCGAGGACGAGCGCGCCTTCAGCGAGACGTGGCACCGCCTGGGTCTGTCCGTCGACTGGCGCCAGGAATACCAGACGATCGACGAGCACTGTCGCCGCACGGCCCAGCGTTCGTTCCGCGATCTCTGGGACAAGGGCGAGGTCTACACCTCCGACGCGCCCACGATGTGGGACGTCGACTTCCAGTGCGCCGTGGCTCAGGCGGAGGTCGAGGACAAGGACGTCCCCGGCGCGTTCCACAAGATCGAGTTCGGGATCGAGGGTGTCGGCGAGGGGGAAGACGCGAGCTTCGTGATCGCGACCACGCGACCGGAGCTGCTCGCGGCGTGCGTGGCCGTGACGGCGCATCCCGATGACGAACGCTTCAAGCCCTATTTCGGCAAGCGCGCGATCACGCCGATCTTCCGTGCGCCGGTCCCGATCTTCCCGAGCGACAAGGCGGACCCCGAGAAGGGGACCGGCATCCTGATGATCTGCACGTTCGGCGACCAGACCGACGTCGAGTGGTGGCGCGAAGAGGGGTTGCCGCTCCGGCAGATCGTGGGACTCCAGGGCCGCCTTCGGAAGGTCGACTTCGGCGAGGCGCCCTTCGAGAGCCTCGACGTGGCGACCGCGAATGCGAACTACGCCGAGCTCGAAGGGAAGAACATCAAGCAGGCCCAGGCCGCGATCGTCGAGATGCTGCGTGATCCGGCGCATTCGGCCACGGGCAATGGGGCCCCGCTCCAGGAAGAGCCCGAGCAGATCTCGCACGCGGTGAAGTTCTTCGAGAAGGGCGATCGGCCCCTCGAGCTGCTTCCGACGCGCCAGTGGTTCTGTCGGTTGATGGACAAGAAGGACGCGCTCATCGCGAAGGGTGACGAGGTCCAGTGGCATCCGCCGCACATGTTCGCCCGCTACAAGGACTGGACCGAGAACCTTTCGCTCGACTGGTGCCTCTCGCGTCAGCGCTATTTCGGCGTGCCGATCCCGGTCTGGTATCCGCTCGACGCCGACGGCGAGCCCGACTACGACCACCCGATCGTCGCCGACTCCGACGTCATGCCGGTCGATCCGACGACCGACGTGCCGCCGGGCTTCGACGCGGGGCAGCGGGGCGAGCCGAACGGATTCGTCGGCGACCCGGACATCTTCGATACGTGGTTCACCAGTTCGATGACGCCGCAGATCAGCAGTCATTGGGGCGAGGACGACGAGCGCCACGCGAAGCTCTTCCCCGCGGACATGCGCCCGCAGGCCCACGACATCATTCGAACGTGGGCGTTCTACACGATCGCGAAGGCGATGCTCCACGAAGACGACGTGCCCTGGCATCACGCGCTCATCTCCGGCTGGATCCTCGATCCCGACCGCAAGAAGATGTCGAAGAGCAAGGGCAACGTGACGACGCCGCTTCCGTTGGTCGAGAAGTACGGCGCGGACGCCGCGCGCTACTGGGCGGCGTCGGCTCGGCTCGGGGCGGATACGGCCTTCGACGAGAGTCAGTTCAACGTCGGGAAGAAGCTCTACACGAAGATCTTCAACGTGGCGAAGCTCGTGCTCGCCTACGAGGGCGAGGTTCGTCCGATCACGTCGGAGCTCGATCGCGCGTTCGTGGGCAAGCTGAAGGCGCTGGTCGAATCCGCGACGGCGAACTTCGAGGCCTACCAGTACGCCCACGCGCTCCAGGAGATCGAGAGCTTCTTCTGGACGCACTTCACCGACACCTACGCCGAGCTCACCAAGGTGCGCGCGCGGGGCTTCGCGAACGGGGCGACAGGGGACGAGGCGGAGGCGAGCGGATCCGCCATCGCCTCGCTCAGGCTCGGCCTTTCGACGCTCCTGCGCCTCTTCGCGCCGACGCTTCCCTACATCACGGAAGAGGTCTGGAGCTGGTCCTTCGCCGACGACTTCGCAGAGGAAGGCGATTCGATCGCGCGCAGCATCCACGGCACGTCGTGGCCGGGCGCGGCGGACTTCGCCGGGATCGAAGCGCCCGCCGACGAGAAGAGCTTCGATACGGCGGTCGCGGCAATGGCGGCGATCAACAAGGCGAAGGCGGACGCCGAGGTGTCCATGGGCCGCGAGGTCGAGTCGATGACCCTCGCGGCGGCGCCGGCGACGCTCTCGACCCTGGAGGGGGTCGCGAGCGACGTGCTCGATGCCGCGCGGGTGGCCGAACACCGCTTCGTCGCCGACGAGTCGCTCGAGGCCGGAACCTTCGCCGTCGAGGCGATCACCTTCGCGCCGAAACCCGAAAAGAAGAAGTAGGCGTCGCGCGCGTCCGCGCGACAGAGGAAGCCTCTATTTCTTCCGCCGCTCGCGGACGAGGGCTTCCTGAGCGATCGACGCTACCTGGACGCCAGCGGTGTCGTACATGCCGCCGAAGATGAGCGCGCGGGCCGCCTCGGCGATCGGGGACACCGACGAGAACGTGATCCAGTCGTTCCAGCGGAACGGATGGTGGAGCCAGACCGCGTGGTCGAGGCTCGCGCCGATGTGGGTCTTCATGGGGATGCCCCCGGCGCCCTTCATGGCCGTGCCCATGAGCGTCCGGTCCGTCGCGTAGATGAGGATCGCCGTGTGGAGATCCGGGTCGTCCGGGATCACGCCACGCGGTCGCATCCAGACCGCCCGAACCGGATCCCGCGGCTTCGGCTCCAGGAATTCGTTCGCATCGAGGACCCGGACCTCGATCGGGTTGTCGTAGCTCTTCGGCGGGGGCAGGCCGAGCGCTTTGTTGCGGACGTCGGTCCACTCGGCCAGGCCGTCGGGCCCGTCGATCTCGGGCGCCGGCCGCTGGTAGCGCATGCCGTCCTCGGGCCGCGCGAAGCTCGCCGACATGTTGAAGATCGCTTCGCCGTTCTGGTGGGCGACGACCCGACGGGTCGTGAACGTCCTGCCGTCGCGGATCCGGTCGACCACGAAGCGGATGGGACGCTCATAGCTGCCGGGACGCAGGAAATAGGCGTGGATCGAGTGGAGGAGACTGCCCCCGGCCTGCGAGCCGCGATCTTGCTCCCCGAGCGTCGCGATCGCCGCCATGACCGACTGCGCCGCGACCAGCCCGCCGAAGAGCCGCCCCTGTCCCTGGCCGGGATCGCCGAGGAAGAGGTCGCGATCGAGGGGATCGAGCTTCAATCGCTCGCACAGGTCATCGATCGGTGTGGGCATGACTCTCCTCGCCCATCCCGCAGCCTCGTGAGCGGGCACGGGAGGAACGGGTACGCGCGGCGCGCACCCTAGCAGACCTCGCCCTCGCCCGAGGTGGGTCGCCATTATCAGAGAAAGTCTGATTCATTCCGTCTGCGGTTAGTGGAGTTTTATTGAAATTGGAGTAAATTGATTTATATGCCTGGTCCCGTCGAGATCACCGATCCGATCCCCGGTTCGCCCCGCTCCACCAAGCGTGAACGCACCCGCGCGAAGCTCCTTGCGAACGCGGTCGCATTGTTCCGCGCCAAGGGCGTCCGCGAGACGAAGCTCGCCGAGATCGCGCAGGCGAGCGAGGTTGCGCCCGCAACCCTCTTCAACCACTTCCCGAGCCGGGCCGATCTCGCGGCGGCATGGCTGCGCGGGGAGATCGAGGCGGAGGCGACGGGCGCAGCGTCCGCGGTACGGGAGGGCGAGCGCGGACTTCGGGCGAGCGTGCGGAGCCTTTGTCGGAACCTCGCCAGGCAGAGCTCGGACGCGCCGGGCATTCGCTGGTCCGCCTGGCAGGAAGCGCCGCGCCTTCGCCCCGCCCCCGTGGCCCCCTTGCGCGATGCCTTCGCCCTCGAGCAGCAACGCGAACACGTTCGCGCAGATCAGACGCCCGAGGCGCTCGCCGAGCTCCTCGCGGATGCGATCGAAGGCGGCCTCGTCGAAGGGCTTCAAGCAGCGATCGAGACCGACGAGTCCGATCCGCGGGCCCGCGCGCGGCTGATTTCGGCGCCGCTCCAGGCGCGCGTCGACCTGGTCCTCGACGGGGCTCGGAAGCGGAACGAGCGAGTGCGACCCGGGGCGCTCGCCGCGAGTCGTGCCGGGGGCTGAGGCGCCGCCCGGCGCCGGATCGTGTCAGCGGCCCGCGTCGGTGTAGGTAAAGGTCTCGGCCGCGATCACTTCACCGTCGTCCAGGACGATCTCGACGGTCCAGTCCCCGAGCCAGTCCTCGAGCAGATCCTTGCTCGACCACACGCGCCAGCGCGGGCCGCGGACCTCGAAGGCGACCTCCGCGCGGACGACGTCGCCGTGGAGCCAGCGATGGGTCACGGTCCGACCGTCCAGCTGCCGAAGGTCCGAGAAGAAGATGATCGTCCGTACGTCGTTCTCCACGAAGGAGACCTGATCGACCGGCTCGCGGTTCTCGACCGCCGTCGTGAACTGGCCGAGCGCGCTCGGGACGGAGGGCTCCACGATCACGTCGACGTCCTCTGCGACGGGGATCTCCTCCTGGGGGAGGGCGGCGGCGGGGGCGAGCATCGTCGCGAGCGACAGACAGATCACGAATGCAACTCGCCTCTGCGCCGCGTACTCGTTTTCTTTCGGTCCCACCGCGATCTCCCTTACCGCCATTCGCGCGCCGTCGTCGCGCCTTGAAACCCAGCCCCAAGGTAGCGGGTTCGGGCGGCTGCTAGCGTGGCGCGATGGAGCTGATTCTGGTTCGCCACGCGGAGCCGGCGATACCCGAGGTGGGCGAGGTCGGACCCGGGGATCCGCCGCTCGGCGAGCGTGGCCGGAATCAGGCCGCGCAGGTCGCGGAGTGGCTCGCGCGCGACGCCCTCGATCGGATCGTCTCGAGTCCGGCTCGGCGCGCTCGGGAGACCGCGGAGGCGACCGCCACGCGGCTCGGGCTCGAGGTCGTGATCGACGATCGGCTGCGTGATGCCGAGCCCGCCGGCGAGGCGTACGTCCCGATCGAGGTCGCGCGCGAGCGCGATCCCGGGTCGTATCGCGCGCGGATGGACGCGTACCGGGATGCGTCGCGTCTCGGTTCGATTGCCGGACGCGTGAACGCCTCTCTCGACGAGTGGGCCGCACGGCACCGCGGTGGACGCGTCGCGGTCTTCTGTCACGGTTCGGTCGTCAACGCGTTCGCCGTTCGCGTGCTCGGGCTCGGCGATTCCGGGTTCCTGGCGCCGGCCTTCGCGAGTGGCCATCGCTTCCTGGTCGCGTCGTCGGGTGTGCGCAGCGTGAAGAGCCTCAACGAAACCGCGTACTTGATGATGTGAGCGGCGAATCCCGCGCGAATCCGTCCGGCGTCGCCGACGCGCGCGCCGGCAAAAAAACGGCAACGGACGCGCATTTCCCCGACACCTTTGGGGTACCGCCGTGTTAGAAGGAAGCTCACGTTGATCGCGATCTGCGCTCCCGACTGACCCGCTACTGAAGACGTGGCGCCGAAGTTGATCTAGCACGAGCTGGCCCGAGCGGACCTGGGAAGGGGTCGAGAGCAGACAGATCGTGCGCGCTCCCCCTCCGACCGAGACGGATTCGGAGGGGTGAGCGCGCCTCGGCGACCGCGTGCTCTTCGGGAGAGGCACGCCGTGTGACTTGCATCACCGGTCACCTCGCGATTCTCGCCGATGGAGTCCTCTGCCCCGGTGCGTCGCGCGAACGCCTCGCGTGAAGCGGCCGTGGCGAGGACCGTTCATGGCCTCCGTCGAGCAACTGAAAGCGCGATTCGCCGAGCACCTGCGTGAGAAGCGACTCGAGGGCGCCCTCGACGCGCTCGTGCTCCTCGAACGGGAGGAGCCGACGAAGGCCTGCTGGCCGCAGAAGCGTGCCCGCCTGCTCCGCGCGAAGGCGGACCCTCGAGGAGAGCTCGAGGCGCTCCGGCGCGCACTCGAGCTCCAGATCGATCAGGGGGTCATCCTCGACGCGATCGCGAGCTGCCAGTCCATCCTCGAGCTCGCGCCCGAAGATTCCCGCACCCTCGAGACGCTCGACCTGCTCTACCTCGAAGGCCCGCCGCTCGAGTCCGGTCCGGCTGGGCCCGCCCTGCCGAGGGCCGAGCCGGTGATGGCCGTGCCTGCCGCCAGGCCGGCTCTCGGTCCGACGAGCGTCCCCGCGAGCTGGGGGGAGGACGCCGACGAGCCCCTCGATTCCCTGGTGCTGACCGACGTCGTGCCCGGCGCGCGATCGTTGCCGCGCGATTCCGGCCCGGGTGTGAACGAGATTCCGATCGATCTCGTGGACGCGGTCGACGAGAGCGCGCCGGACCTCCACCTCGACCGCTGGTCGTCGAGCGACGACCTCCGCGACGTGGCGGCCGCGCAGGCGATCTGTCTGCCCAGCAACCGCGATGTCGTTGCCGCCCAGGCGATCTGTCTCCCGAATGACGACGAGCTGGCCGGCACGGCCGAGACCCGCGGCGAGCGCGGAGCGAACCTTCGCAACGAGCTCGCGAACATCCCGCTCTTCGGCGACCTCGACCCGGCGAGTCTCCACACCCTGATCCGGCGCGTCCGCGCCGTGTCTCTCGAGCCGGGGCAGATCCTCTTCCGCCAGGGCGACCCGGCGAACAGCCTCTACGTGATCGTCGAGGGCGCGGTCGTGCCGATCGCCGAGGGGGACCGACGGCGGAAGCTCGCGGTCCTCGAGCGGGGTTCCTTCTTCGGCGAGATCGGGTTGATGACCAAGCAGCCGCGCAACGCCACGATCGAGGCCCTCGTCGACACGAAGCTCCTGGCCATCGACCGGCGCCTGGTACGTCAGCTGATCGCCGATGCGCCGGGCGTGGCGAAGAGCATCCTCCGCTTCCTGCGTGCTCGCATGATCGATCGCCAGATCCGCACGAACCTCTTCTTCTCGGCGTTCGCTCATGCAGAGCGTGCCGCGGTCGCGAAGCAGTTCCGATTCCTCGAGGTCGCCGACGGAGCGAAGGTGATCGAGCGGGGACGGGCACCGGACGGTCTCTACGTCGTGCTCTCGGGAGAGCTCTCCGTGGTGGGGCCGGCGAGCCCGGGTACGGGCGAGCCCGACAAGGAGCTCGCGACCCTCGGCTTGAGCGACGTCTTCGGAGGCCTGTCGCTGATCGAAGGGCGGCTCCCGGCCGGCGACGTCATCGCACGCGGGAAGTGCTGGCTCGTCGTCCTCGGCGAGGGGCGCTTTCGGAGGATCCTCGACGCGAACCCGCGCCTCTCGCGGGTGCTCCGGCGGATCGCGCTCGCCGCTGCCGAGGAGTCCGGTACGCAGTACCGCGACGTCCCCGTGCTCTAGCGGCGCGTCGATTCGGCGAGGGGCAGGAAGGCCACCGCCTACGGCTTCGCTTCGGTCGCATTGCCGTCCTCGAGCAGGACCTCGGTCTCGCTCGTTTCCCCTTCCTGCGACGCGCGCGGGAGGTAGGGCTCGGCGATGCCGATCTTGATCGGCGTACGGCGCGGAAGGGGAGTCGAGGCGTAGATGCCGTTGAGGACGCCGGTGAAGACGACTTCGAGCTCGTTTCGCGTGCGCTCGGAGAGCTCGGCCAGGGTCTCGTTCTCGAGCGAGCGGGCGATTCGCAGGCGTGTCACGCGAAGCGAGCGGGCGCTCTCTTCGTCGAGCGCGCGGAAGCTGTGAGCGAAGGCCCGCGCACGCCCGCGATAGCGGCTCGCGTCGAAGGACAGCACTTGCAGGCGGTACACCAGGTCCTCGTAGGCGATGAAGGTCATCAGAGCAAAGAGCGGCCCGCCGGGCGTGATCGCTCGTCCCTCGATCCGTATGGCGTCGAGGTCGCCGATCTTGAGCGCGCGCCGCTCGCGGACACGGACGGTGACGCCCTCGAACTCCGCCTCGAGGAACGCGTCGACGACCGCATCGAGGGGCTCTTCCGTGGAGCCCACGACCGTGAGCTCGGCCTGGGCATCCCGTCGCGGCGAGACGGCGACGACCTGGCGCGTCGAGTTGAGCGTGTCCCAGCCCGGTGGGAAGCGGAGCGAGAAGCGCAGCTCCGGATGGACGAACTTGTTCTCTTCGTCGAAGAGGCCGCCCGCCGGGTCGTCGCCGAGCACGAGCCCGTCGACCATCGCGTAGTACCCGGCAGACCCATCGCGCGCGACGCTCTCGATCGCGGTCCACTCCATGTTGCCCGCGCGATCCAGGGCGATCGCCGCGCGCTCGGGGCTGGTCGGATGGGTCGCGTAGTACGAGGGCAGGCGCGACCAACCGACTTCGTAGCGCTCCGATGCATCGAGTTTGCGCAGGAACTCGGCGATCGCCGCCGGGTCGTAGCCCGCCCGGGCCGCGAGGATCTGCCCTCCACGATCGGCATCGCGCTCCTGATCGCGCCCGTAGGCGGCGATCCGCGCCGCGCGCAGGAAGACCATGGTGAAGGGGTTCTGGCGCTTGGCGTACTCGAGACGCGCCGCGGCGTGGCGCTCGGCCGCGTGGGTGATCTCGTGGCCCAGCACGCCGGCGAGCTCGTCCTCGCTCGTGACCAGCGCCAGCAGCCCGCGCGAGACGTAGATCTTTCCGCCGGGAAGCGCGAACGCGTTCGGCGCGCTCTGATCGACGATCTTGAACTCGTAGTCGAAGGGGCGACTCGGGGCGTGGCGCAGGAGCCGGAGGGCGATGCTCGTCACGTAGGCGTGGAGCTCTTCGTCGTCGACGATTCCCATCTCCGCCTCGATGACCGAGGTCTGATCGTCGCCGACGCGCGCGTCGTCGTACTCGGTGTCGAGGACGACCTTTCGTTGCGGTGGTTCTTCTCTGTCTTCGTCTTCTTCTTCGTCTGGTTCTTCTTCCGGTTCCCCGTCCGGAGGCGGTCCCTCACTCGGCTCGTCTTCCCCGTCCGGAGGCGGTCCCTCGCTCGGCTCGTCTTCCACGCCGGGGGGCGTCGTCTCCGAGGTCTCGGCGGCGGCCGCGGTCGGGGGCTCTTCGACCGGGGGGTCCTCGACGGGTTCGTCCGGCTCCTCCGAAGCGACCTCCGGTTCGTTCGGCATCCAGGGCCCGACGACCACGCCCACCGGCGGGTCCGCCGGATCCGGCCGCACGCGTTCTCCCGCACAGGCGGTGGCGAGCAGCGCGATCGCGAGGAGGAGAGGGGCGAGACGGGTCAAGGTCGGACTCGGATCGTTGGGCGGAACGAGGGTCGAGTCTATCATCCGGCTCGTTCCGCGGCCGAGAGGCGAGAGCCCGCCCGCCGCCGGGTGACCTTCGGTTCGTGTAGCCAGGACGGAGAGATGTGATGGGGGAGTGGGCGCTCGAGAAGAGCCGCCGGTTCGCGGGTGTGGACGGGCCGGTCGTCGTCTGCGTGATGGATGGGGTCGGCCACGGACGGCGGGACGAGTCGGACGCCGTCTGGCTCGCGCGGACCCCGACCCTGGACTGGCTCGCGTCGAATACGCCGACCGGTGAGCTGGTCGCCCACGGCAAGGCCGTCGGGATGCCGACCGACGGCGACATGGGCAACAGCGAGGTCGGGCACAACGCGATCGGGGCCGGTCGCGTCTTCGATCAGGGCGCCAAGCTGGTCGCCAACGCGATCAAGAACGGCAGCCTCTTCGAGGGCGATCAGGCCGGGGTCTGGCAGGAGATGACCGACCACGTCCGCGAGCGCGGCTCGACCCTTCATTTCCTGGGCCTGCTCTCCGACGGCAACGTTCACAGCCACATCGATCACCTGTTCGCACTCCTGCGCCGATGTGATCAGGAGCAGATCGAGCGCGTGCGGCTCCACGTGCTGCTCGACGGACGAGACGTGCCCGAGACGTCGGCCCTCGACTACGTCGACGCGCTCGAGGAGCTGCTCGAGACGATCTCCGGCAAGCCGCGGCGCGACTATCGGATCGCGAGCGGCGGTGGCCGCATGACGACGACGATGGACCGCTACGAAGCGGATTGGGCGATGGTCGAGCGGGGCTGGAAGACCCACGTCCGAGGAGAAGGACGGGGGTTCGCGACCTGTCGCGCCGCGGTCGAGACCTTCCGCGAGGAGTCCGCAGGCATCGGCGACCAGATGCTCCCGCAGTTCGTGATCGTCGAAGGCGACGGCGCCCCGGTCGGTCGGATCGAGGACGGGGCTGCGGTCGTCTTCTTCAACTTCCGCGGCGATCGGGCGATCGAGATCAGCCAGGCCTTCGAGGACGACGACTTCCCCGGCTTCGACCGCGGCCCGCGACCGGACGTGCTCTACGCCGGCATGATGCAGTACGACGGTGATCTCGATCTCCCGAGTCGCTATCTGGTCGCGCCGCCGGCGATCGACCGGACCATGGGCGAGTACATCGCCCGCGCCGGACTCCCGCAGCTCGCGATCAGCGAAACGCAGAAGTTCGGCCACGTCACCTACTTCTGGAACGGCAACCGGAGCGGGGCCTTCGACGAGGCCGTCGAGACCTACGTCGAGATCCCCTCCGACGTCCTTCCTTTCGAGGAACGACCGTGGATGAAGGCCGCGGAGATCACGGACCGTCTGATCGAAGAGCTCCGGACCGGACGCTACCGACACGCCCGCGTCAACTACGCGAACGGCGACATGGTCGGTCATACGGGACACCACGCGGCCGCGATCCAGGCGGTCGAAGCGGTGGACCTGCAGATCGCGCGACTTCTCCCGGTGATCGAGTCTCTCGGTGGCGCGCTGGTCGTGACTGCGGATCATGGCAACGCCGACTGCATGTTCGAGCTCGACAAGAAGACCGGCGAGCCCGCCACGGATGCCGACGGCAACGCGAAGGTCAAGACCAGCCACACCCTGAACCCGGTTCCGCTCCACGTCCATACGCCGGGCAAGACCGTCACGCTCGACGCGCGCAGGATGACGACCGCGAAGCCCGGGCTCGCCAACCTCGCCGCCACCGTCCTCGACCTCATGGGCCTCGAAGCCCCGGAAGACTACGACCCCTCCCTCCTCGCCAGCGACTGACGAGTCAGGGAGCCGCGACCGCGGCGTCGGCTCGCGCGCGCTCCGCGTAGGCGGATGCGCACGCCACGAGTCGAGCTGAGAAGTTGGCGCGGACGACCCCGTTGCCGAGCGCCCGCAGGCAACAGACTAGAACGAGTCGCTCATCTTCGTGAGAAGCCGGGTGAACTCCGCCTGCTCTTCGGTGGTGAGCGCCTTCTTCGTGTGCTCGACGACGTTGAGCAGGCCGGCCTGGTAGCGCTGGAGCGCTTCGAAGGCGGCGGGCGTCGCTTCGAGGACGACCGAGCGGCGGTCCTGCGGGTTCGGATGCCGATTGACGAGCCCGCGATCCTGGAGTCGATCGACGATCGCGGTCATCGTGCTTCTCGGCAGTCCGAGATCGGCGACCAGACTCTTCACGCTCGTCGGGCCGCTCGAGGTGAGCAGGGCGAGCAGGTCGAGCTCACGGCCGAAGAGGCCGGTGGTGACCTCGAGGTTGATGCCGCGGAGCCTCAGTCGAAGGCTCATGTGAACCATCGCATCGAGCATGGCCCGATCCGGCGGTGCCACAGCGTCGAGGCGGTCCTGCGCCGAAGGGCCAGCCGCGGCCACCGGCGTGGGGCGGGCGGCCAGGTTCATGCCGCCTCCCGGCGGCTGCTGTCCGTTTGGGTTCATGGTTGCGATGCTCTCGTTCAGAGGGGTGTGGATTTGTGTCGTCATGCCCTTTGATACGTTCGAAGGGTCGAACCGGTTTCGTCCAAGATCAATCCTAAAGTACGGCCATCGAAGCAATGTCACGAAACTTCTACGGTTTCCTTTCGGATCGGGGAATCTCTACGGATCTGCCCGTCGAAACGCGTGGAGAGTCACTCGTGACGGTTCGTCGGATTCGCGTCGATGTGATCGCGATCGCAGCGTTAGGTTTTTTCTTCTCTAGCGGCTTCACCACGCCCACGATCTCGACCGCCGCGCCGCAGCCGGATCTCGGCGTCCACTACGCCCCGGAGGACCCGGACGCGCCGGCGGATCGCGACCGGACCTACGACTACTACCCGCCGACCCGGCCCGGCGGCGCCGTCGTCGTCTTCGTCCAGAGCCATCGTTGGAGTGAGCGCATCCCCGACCGGCTCCTGCTCTCGGGCTTCGTCAAGGGCGTGATTCGCGGCGGACACGCGGTCTTCGTCGTGCGCCATCGAAGCGGGTCGCGCGCTCGCCATCCGGGGCCCGCGCGGGACGTCGCGAAAGCCGTCGCGCATCTGCTCACGCGGGTGCGCGAAGAGGGCCTCGACCCGGAGCGGGTCTTCCTCGTGGGGCATACGTCCGGTGCCCAGACGGCGTTGCTGGTCGCGCTCGATCCGCGGCATCTCGAGGCCGAGGGTGTCTCGCCGGACGCGATCGCCGGCGTCGTCTCCTTCTCCGGGGTCCTCGATCTCGGACCGCGTCCCGAGCGTCTCGCCGAGGAAGAAGCCGCGATCGCCGCGGCGTTCCCTTCGCTCCGTGACCGGGCGGAAGCCCAGCCCGCCTCCTGGCTCGATCGGGATCGCCCTCCGATCCTGCTCCTCACCGCCGGCCGCGACCTACCCGGACGGACCGCGGAAGCGCAGGCGTTCATGGAGCAGTCGAAGCGTGTCGGGCGCGGGCCCGTACAACGCTTCCTGATCGACGGTCGGGACACCGCCACGATCCTGGATCTCGTCTCGCGCAGCGGAGCCACGCAGCTCCTCGAATTCCTCGACCACGATTCGAAGAGCGGCGCCCTGCCGGAACGCTGGCAGATCGTCGAGACCTGGAACGATCCGCCTCCGCCATTCACGACCGAAGACTTCCACACGCGCTTCGCGGACCTGATCGAGACCCACGACGCCGACGATCGATTCACGGAGGTGTTGAACCGCCCGTTCCCCGCACCGCCCGGTGCGCCCTTCCGCCTGCGATTCGGCACCTACCGTTCGATCGATCTCGTGAAGCTGCTCGAAGCGATGGGGCCGGAAGAGACCGGGCCGGGCGATTTCCTGGTCCTGACCAATGTCCGCGGCGAGAAGGCCTTCTTTCCCATGTCCCGGATACGCGCGCTCTCGGCGCGGGTCGTCGTGGGGCTCGATGGGGAGCGGAATCTCTTCCGGGCCACGGATCTCTACCACACGGTTCGTCGCTACACGTGGGTCGACGTCCATCCCGAGCGGGTCGACATGGCGCGGCCGCTCGGTGCCTTCCTCTTCTTTCCGGGGGAGGAGCCGAGTCGCTCCGAGTCGCTCCCGCTCTTCGGGCGCTATGCGCTGACCACGTCGTCGTTCGCGCTCGTCGACGGCGATCCGAGGGACGCGCTCGCCGATCTGCCGATCGCCGGGCGGAAGGTGATCCTCGAAGCGCGACAATGTGTGACGTGCCATCGCGTCCGCGACGTGGGCGGGCGAGCGCTCCACATTCGCGCCCGGGACGCGAAGCCGATGGGCGGTCACGCGCTTCCCCTCGAGCGCTATCCGGAGGTCGTCTGGCGACGCTTCGTCTTCGAACAGGAGACCGTCGCCGACGAGATCGGCGCGAACGTCGTCGACTTCACGCCGGAGGAGGCGAAGGCGCTCTACGAGATGATCGTCGCCGAGCGAGAGCGGCGCGGCGTGGCGCCCTGGCACCGTCCCGAGCGCGACCGGGATCGCCCGTGACCGATCCGCTCGACGCACTGCGCGCGCTCCACGCGGACCTCGACCACGAGGCGGAACGGCTCGAACGGCTCCACGCGGAGCGGCTCCAGTGCGGGCGCGGCTGCGCGGCGTGCTGTCTCGACGGGCTCACGGTCCGGGCAGTCGAGGCGGAACGGATCCGCGCTGCCCATCCCGAGCTCCTGCGCGACGGGGCGCCGGGACCCGAGGGCGGCTGCGCGTTCCTCGACGAAGCGGGGGCGTGCCGGATCTACGTCGACCGTCCGTCCGTGTGCCGCTCACAGGGGCTTCCCCTTCGCGTCCTCTTCGAGACGGAAGAGGGCGAGATCGACGAGCGGCGGGACATCTGCCCGCTCAATCTCGACGGCGGGCCCCCGCTCGTCGAGCTCGCCGAGGAAGCCTGCTGGCTCGTCGGTCCCTTCGAGCTTCGCCTCGAGGCGATCGACGAAGCCTTCGGCGGACCGGATGCGGGCCGCGTAGCGCTTCGCTCGCTCTTCGAGGCCGACGAAGGTTCCCTCGATTAGTCGGGGCCGTGTCGGATCACGAAGAGCTTCTCGATCCCTTTCCAGGTCCAGTAGCCGACGAAACCGACGGGTCCGAGAATCCGCTTCGGCTCTTTCAGCTCCAGCGTGAGCGAGATTCGAGAGAGCGCCGCATGATCACGCAGCCGATCGACTCGTCCCGTGAGCGAGTCGAGTTCGGACTGTACGCGGGTCAGCTCCCGTTCGATCGCGAGGATGTCCTTGATTTCGGTCGCCCTGTCGAGGAGGCGGCGCATTCGATCGCGGAGAGCACGTAGATTCGCGATCCGTGCGTCGAGGTCGATCACTTGATCGCTCACGTCGTCGACCGAGACATTCCGCGAGACGACCTCGCCGAGGGCAGCCAGCGACGCGAGCGCGTTCTCGAGCTGGTCGACGGGCACGCGCAGGCCGATCGCGACGCGCTCCTCACCGGAGGCGGACGTGCGGTCCACGCGCCCCCCGAGGTTCTCGACGATCGAGACGGCCCGGTTGCGCGTTCCTTCGACCGACTCGACTTCGAGGTGCAGCGAAGCGCTCTTGACCAGCAGGGTGGGCTCCGCAGAGGCCCGCCGATTCCCCGGAGTGGTCGCATCTCCGCCGTCGAAGGCCATCGCGGAAGCGGGCGGCGAGGCGAGTCCTTTGGATCCCGCACACCCGGGCGCACCGATCAGCGCGAGGAGTCCCAGGACGAATAGCGTGTGCGTTCGCATGCGCCGGAAGACACCACGTCGGTGAAGCCGGTTCCGACCCGGTGCTATTCGGGAACGGCCATCCCACGCTCGACCGCGGGCCGCGCCGCGATCCTGTCGAGCCAGTCGACGAGTCGCTTCCGGTTCGCGATCCAGTCCACGCCGAGTCCCTGGGCGATCCGCAGCCAGGGGAAGTGCATGATGTCGCCGATCGTGTACTGGCCGGCCAGGTACTCGCGCTCCCCGTCGGCGAGGATGCGATCGATCACGCCGCAGAGGCGATCCATTTCGCCCCCGAAGATCTCGATCATCTCCTGGTTCTTCTCGCCTTCCTTGCGCAGGGCCGCGCCCAGGCGACCGAGGTTCGGGCCCACGCCGCCCGTCTGGAAGAAGGCGTACTGGATCGCCTCCATCCGCTCGACCTCGTCCTTGGGGAGGATCCGGCCCTCCGGATCGTAGTTCTCGCCGAGGTGGAGCAGGATCGCGCCGCTCTCCCAGATCGCCTGACCATCGTCGACGATTGCGGGAATCTTGTGGTTCGGATTGATGGCGAGGAACTCGTCCCGGAACTGCTGTTCTTCCTGCAGGTTCACCCACTCGACCTCGTAGTCGAGGCCGAGCTCCTCGAGGGCGATGGAGACCTTGCGACCGTTGGGGGTCTGGGCGGTGTAGAGCTTGATCATCGGTTCTCTCCCGGCGGGCCTCTCGGGCTCCAGGGTGTCGGCGCGCGTCAGCGGCTGCGAGCGTAAGCGAAGTTGCCGACGGCTTCGAGTTCGAAGTCGCGACCCAGCTCCCGCTCGATCCGTTCGCGGAACTCGGTGGCGGTTCGGGGCGGAGCGATCTCTCCGGATCGGCATAGGAGCCGGAGATACCGATCCCCGAACCACCGCCCGAGGACCAGGCTGGAGACGAAGACGTCGCCGCCCGGGGCCAGCACCCGTGCCCACTCCCGTGTGAGCGACGTGGTCTCCGGGAAGACGTGATAGGCGCCCTGGCAGAGCACGGTCGAGACCCCGCCGTCGACGAAGGGGAGGGCGTTGGCGTCGGCCTGGAGGAAGACGAGCCCGGACGGGATCTCGTCGCGGAAGGCGAGCACCCGCTCCCGGGCGCGGCGCAACATCGCGAGCGACCGGTCCAGCACGATGGTCGGGCGCGCACCCTGCGCGTGGCGGGCGGCGGCATCGACACAGGTGCCCGCGGCCACGTCGACGATCCATCCCGTCGGCGCGGAGGCGACGGCGTCGTCGATGAATCGGGTGTTGTCTTCGCGGGTCACACCCCAGGCGAGGCGCAGATAGCGCGGGGAGGAAACGGCCCGGTCGTAGGTCGCGGCGACACGGTCGTAGGGAGCGCCGAGGTCGCCTTCGTCGAGGATCGATTCGAGGTCGGTGTCCACGTCGTCAACCCTCCCAACCTTCTTCGCGTGCAGCAGCTTCCCAGTTCCTCCCGTCGAAGTCTTCGATCGGAAGGTCTGGCAGTCCGCCCTCGAGGCACCGCGCGTTGACACTCCAACGGCTCGGGTCGATTCGCGGTCGATGGAAGGGGTGGATGCCGCAGTGGCGGCAGAAGAGATGCTCGGCGGTCTTCGAGTGGAAGCGGTACGAGGAGAGGTCGGCCCCACCCGCGAGGATCTCGACATGGTCGACCTCGCCGACGGCGAGCAGGAGCGCCCCCTTCGCCTGGCACATCGAGCAGTTGCACCGGACGAGGTGCGTCGCGTGATGTTCGACCCGGAAGCGAACGGCGCCACAGTGGCAGCGCCCCGGAGACTCGGTCACGGCGGCTCCTCCCGAATGGCTGGACGCCGGACCACACTACCCCATTTTCGGATCCCGCCTAGCGTGAATCGTGATTCAACGTCGGGTCCGCTCGACGGCCTAACGTCCGAGGAGCCAGTCGTAGCCCCGGGTGAGTTCCTCGCGTCCTCCGGACTCCTTGACCGCGCCGTGGCAGACGATCACGCGCTCGAAGGGCCAGGCGAGGATCCGCTCGAGCCCCTTGCGGAAGGCGCCACGATCGCGGATCAGGATCTTCTCGAGGAGCGTCGGCGAGAGCCGGTCGTAGACGCCGTTCATCTTGAAGAAGAGGCGCGTGAGCGGTGCGCCTTCGGGGCCGACGTTGAACGCGATGTCGGTCAGGAGGAGCGTCTGGCTCGGCCGATGGAAGAACACGACCTCGTTCGCGAAGGAGAAGCCCTCGAGGGCGACCTGGTCCAGCACGTCGGACCACGAGGGCTCCGGCGCATCGCCGAGGACGCCGGTCGGCTTCAAGTCCTTTCGCTTCGCTTCGAGACCGGGCGCGACGAAGAGCGTGGCCTCCGGGAAGGCCTCGATCCAGTCGTCCAGGAAGAGGTGGTGGAGCTTGTTCGGCGCGACGAGAATCGCGACGCGACCGAGCGCGTCGAGCTCCCGGCGAAGCGTCTCGTCGTAGCGAATGGGGGAATGGAGGAGCAGGTCCCCGTTCGGCAGCCGTACGACCGTCATCCGTGACCCGACCTCGAGTCCGAGGAAACGGAGCGGCGTCTCGGTCACCCACAAGTCCGCATCGAGCTGGCGCATGGGACCTCCTGGCTCGTTCCATCGCGACGGGCCGGCGATCGAACGCTTCGAGCGTATCCCAGCCCCGTGCCGTTCACGCGGGGTGCCGCGATCCGAGGCAGGGGGCGTGGTCCGAGCGCGCGTTCACGACCTCAGCGCCGCGAGGATCTCGCTGGTCTCGGGATAGCGACCCGCAGTGTGCTTCGAGAACACCAACTCGCCATCGACGCTCACGTCGAAGATTCCGCCGTCGCCGCGGATCAGCTCCGCCACGACGCCGGTCTCCCGCTCGATCTCGGCCGCCAGACTGGAGGCCCGGGGGAGATAGTTTCAACGTCCGCAGTAGGTGATCGAGATCTTCACGTTCGAGGCCTCCGTCGATTCCGGCTTCGAGGGTACTCCATCGTCGGATCGACCTTCGAGATCGGGTCTGGCCGCTCGCCGAGCGTCCGCAGGCGAAGGTCTACTCGCCGAGCGCCCGCAGGCGAAGGTAATGTCTAGTCGGCGACCAGCGTCAGCACGTTGCCGTCGAGATCTTCGAAGTGCGCGAGGGTGCCGCCCCAGGGCTGCTTCGTCGGGGGCTCGCGGAAGACGACGCCGCGGGAGACGAGGGTCTCGAAGGTCGTCTCGATGTCGTCGACCCGGAGCGAAACGCCGATGAAACGACCGATCAGTCCGTCGGCCTCCGGATCGTCGGGGGCCAGGCCTTCGATCGCGAGACACGCGGCGCCGGTATCGAGCTCGCCCCAGGCCGCCTCGGCGTTCGCTTACTGGACCGGCATCCCGAGCGTCTCCGAGTAGAAGGCGAGGGCGCGCTCCCAGTCTCGTGTGAAGATGCGCAGCGAGTCGAGCCGGAAGTGCATGCCGATTTCTCCTCGTGGCCGTCCGGATCAGCGCGGCGGGGGCGGCGGGTCGCAGCCCTCGGGTGTTCGTTCACAGCCCCAGGCGCGCTCGGCGGTCCGCTCGTAGCGCTCGTATTCCCTGTCCCGGGCCGCGCGGAGCGGCTCGCACGTCTCCGGGCTCCTCGGATTCTCCTCGAGGCATTCCCGGTAGTCCGCGTCGGCCTCGCGGTAGCGGCGGTGCTCGGCGAAGGCGCAACCGCCCGCACCGGACGAGAGGAGCAGCAAAGTGCCGAGTGCGGTCGCGAGCAGGCGTTTCATGAATTCCTCCCGATCGGCTCGCCCGCGCGAGGGAGCCGTCGGGCTCAGACCGGGAACTTCTCGCCCGACCACTCCTCGCTGAGCTGCCACAGTCGATCCGCGGCTTCCTCGTCCAGCGCGTAGCCACAGACGCCCAGGGACTCGCCGGGGGTGTCGATGGTCGGCGCGACGCCGCAGTCCTCGCAGTAGACCCCGCCCTGGTCGGCGAGTTCCGGACTCGTGGCGGCCCAGACCGTCGTGGCGGCACCGGCTTCGATCGTCTTGAACTTCATGGGCTCGCTCTGGGGACGCATCTCCATGAGCGACTTCACGTCGTCGCGGTCCATGTGGCGCGCGAGCTCGGTGTGGATCGCGCCGGGATGGACGGCGTAGCTTCGGACGCCGCGATCCTTGTAGCGCTTGTCGAGCCCGACGCTGAAGAGCACGTTGGCCGTCTTGGCCTGGCCGTAGGCTTTGAACTTGTCGTACGCGTCGCGCTCGAAGAAGGGGTCGTCGAAGCGGAGCGGGGACATCCGGTGGCCGCCGCTCGAGAGGTTCACGATCCGGGCGGGGCTGCCTGCGATCACGTTCTCGATGAGATGCGCGGTCAGTACGAAGTGCCCCAGATGGTTCGTACCGAGCTGCGTGTCGAGGCCTTCCTTCGTCCGCCCGAGCGGGCACATCATCACGCCCGCGTTGTTGATCAGGCGATCGATCTTCGGGAACCGCGCGGCGATGTCGTCGGCGCCGCGACGCACGGAGTCGAGGTCGAAGAGGTCGAGAAGCGCGAGCTCGATGTCGGCGCCGGGGACGCGCTCGCGGATGCTCTCGGCGGCGGCCTTGCCCTTGGCTTCGTCCCGGACGACGGAGACGATGCGCGCGCCGCGGAGGGCGAGGACACGCGCGGCTTCGACGCCGAGGCCTGCGGAGCCGCCCGTCAGCACGACGGTCTGGCCGGAGAGGTCGATGCCAGCGGAGGCTTCTTCGGCGGTGGTGTCGGCGTTGAAGGCGTTGGCCATGGAGGGGCTCCTCGGGGTCGTCGTGGAGACGAAAGGGGTTTCGGAGAGGCGGGAGGTCGGACCCGCGGAGAGTGCCGAGAATAGGGACTTCGTTCGATCGAGGCTCGGGGCGCTCAGGACGTGGGTTCGTCCCCCGGGAGCTCGCTCGAAGCGAACGACGCGAAGGCGATCCGTCGCCGGTTCCAGGTCCAGGTGAGGGCGACGCCTTCGGGAGTTGCGATCAGAGCCGGGTAGGAATACTCGCCGGGGGCGGTCTCGACGTCGATCCGCGCGGGCCAGGTCTCGCCGCCATCGCTCGACACGAGCAGCGAGAGAGGCGTGCGCGCCGCCCAGTTCCCTTCGACCGGATTGCAGGCGAGGACGACCCGACCGTCCGGGAGGCGGGCCGCGTCGATGCCGCTGTTGTTGTTCGGGATCGCGAGGGCACGCGGCCGGGTCCAGGTCCGCCCCTCGTCCGTCGAGTCCGCGCGGTGGACGAAACCGTCGGTGCTCCGGAAGAGCGCGTGCACGCGCTCGCCTTCGGATCGCCAGAGCGTCGGCTGGATCAGCCCCTTGCCGCCGAAACGAAGGTGGTTGATCGCAACGTCGGGCGTCGCCTTCCAGTCGCGGATGCCGTCCGGGCTCCGATCGAAGAACGCGTCCCATCGTCGCCAGCGCTCGCGGCTCGCCCCCGCGAGCCACGCCCCCGACGCGAGTCGGATCGGCTTGCAGCGCACTGCGCCTCGACCGCCGCGGTCTCCGGGCACGAGGGGAGCGGGCTCGGACCACGTCGCTCCGCCATCCCGGGATCGCTGGGACCACGTCTCCCATTCCCGGATGCGTGGGCCGACCTTGAAGTGGAGGACGAGATCGCGCCCTTCTTCGTCGAGCGCGAAGAGCACCGGATTCCAGTGCGCGACGTCGCCCACCTTCGCGAGGACGCGGGGCGCGCTCCAGCCGCCATCGGGCGCGCGCTCGGCGCCCCAGATGGCGACGTCTTCGGTTCCCTCGCGCGTACCGGCGAACCAGGCGACCAGGAAGCGGCCGGAGGCCTGGCGTACCAGGGTCGACGCGTGGCATTGCGCGAAGGGGC
Organism: bacterium; assembly: GCA_024742285.1. Lineage (NCBI taxonomy): Bacteria > bacterium. The sequence goes on from JANSYR010000009.1 coordinate 216,967, forward strand.
GCACGTCCCCGAAGACGTGCTCGGGGGCGATCGCGTCGTCGTCGTCGCGCGGCGTCGCCTTCATCGTTCGTTCTGAAACGCCGGGCGAAGGGCTCGCGCGGCGCTCGTCGGGCTTCTTCCCGATCGCCCCGTCCGGTGAAAGCACCATTCTCGAAAAATCGTCGACGCGTCGCGCGGCGCGACTTGTGTGCAGGCCATACGCGGACGATAGGCAAATTGATCCAACGCCCCGAACCTTCGTTTCGACCCCGGCGAACGACCCGTCTTCGTTCTCTCCAGGAGCCCAGCATGATCAAGACCGGCAACGACGTTCTCTTCCAGGAGCCGACCTGCGACACGCGGCGCTTGCGCCGATCCGTCGTCGTCGACGCCTCCGCCGACGAGTTCTCGATCCAGTTCGTCGCAGAGCCCTTCGCCTTCGAAGTGGACCAGGAGGTCCTCATGTACTTCAACGGGAAGCGCGAGTTCATGCAGCAGATCGCGCGCGTGACCGAGGTCTCGCTTCCCGAGGAGGGGTCGGACGAGTCGATCACGTTCGCGCTCGAGGCGGTCGGGGACCCGATCTCCGCCGAGAACCGCCAGCACTATCGCGTGAGCACGATCAGCGCGAATCTCGAAGCGAACGTCGGAGACGAGGAGAACCTGTCGGTTCAGGATCTCTCCTCGACGGGCTTCGCCGTTCTCGCCACGAACGAGTACGAGCTGGGTCAGACCGTGGAGGTCTCGATCGCCCACGGCGAGGAACAATGTCACGGGATCGCCTCGATCCAGAGCGTGCGGGACTTCGGCGGCGGCCGGATCCGCTACGGGATGCGCGCGATCGAAGAGGACCCCCATACCGGCGAGTTCCTCCAGGTCCTGCAGCGCATCTCCCTCGCGGTCCAGCGCGAGCAGCTCCAGCGGAGCGGCGGCGCCTCGGCCTGAATCCGGCTCACTCGCCTCCGACTGAATCCGGGCCGTTCGCGCGGATGTTTCCCTGGCGCGGCGCGGCGATCGTCGCGAGCAGCCGTTGGATCACGTCGCTGCCGTCGCGTCGACCCGAGAGGTGGTCCTCCGGGATCTCCCACCACGCGTTCTGCGGAATCGGGATCGTCCACTCGCCGATGGCCGTCCTGTCGGCGATCCGCCAGGTGTCCGCCCTGCGCTCGAAGCGGTCGACGTAGCGAAAGCCGGTCGCGACGCTCATGAAGGGGCGTGGGTCGTCGCTTCGATGGAGCGACACGCCGTAGGTCTCACAGGCCGCCACGTCGCCCTCTCCGAGATCGACGAGGACGTTGCCGACCAGGTGCATCGTCCAGCGGTACTTCGCCGTCAGTCCGTCGACCCACGTGATGAACTCGTCGACGGTCCCGTCGAAGCTGCCGTGGTGGTCGCGCGCGTCGTCGTGGTAGCAGCCGCGGACGAGCTCGAAGTCGCGGCGATCGATCCCCCGGCAGTAGCGGAGGACGACTTCTTCGATCGCCTGCTTGTCGAGAAGCGCTTCGAGTCGCGGGTCCATGCCGCGAGGCTAGCAGCCTCGGCGCCCCGCGATCGTGCGAGGACGCGTCTACGCCTCGCCTTCAGCGGCGTTCGCTTCGGGCTCGATCCCGAGGACACGACGCCGGTACGCGTCCGGCATGAAGAAGGCGAGCCACCAGCACCCGGTGTTCAGGAGGCTCGAGCAGGAGATCAGGCTCGCGCCGAGGGGGGCGAGGATCGGGAGGCCGGTCACCCGGATCGTCATGATCGCGGCGATGAGCGCGACGCTGGCGAAGCTGGCCATCGCCCAGAGCAGGAATCGATGGGTCGTCTCGGGGTTCGCCAGGCCGAGCGCCGCACGCTTCTTCATCTTGCCGTAGTAGCCGACCGACTCGAGCCCGTTCCAGAAGAAGGAAGCGCCGACGGAAGCCATCAGGGCGAGCGTCCACGGCTGGATCTCTGCGATCATCGCTTCCCGTGTCGGCGCGAACGCCACGACGAGCGCGGCGCCGATCCCGCCGATCGCGCCCATCAAGCCGATGGCGACGGAGAGCGCGGCGGCCCAGCGCTTGCCCGCGCGGAAGACGACGTAGGGAAAGCGGGCGAGGGCGGCGATTCCGACGACGATCCCGATCGAGCCCATCGCGAAGAGCAGCGCGCCTTCGGTCGTCATGACCATCGCCGGCACGCGGCTCGCTCCGGTGAGCGGGTAGCCCACGCAGAAGAGCCCGCCGAAGGTGACGGCCAGGAGTCGTTCCGGCACGGCCCGCGTGCGTCGCGCGAGCGCGAAGAGTCGCGCGGTCACGCCCCAGCCGACGAGAACGGAGAGGAGTCCCGAGATGCCCGTGAAGATCGCCATTCCATCCCTTATCGAACGAGGACGGCCTCGGGTTGAGGCCGAGTGGCCGTCCTCCTGCCGGCGGAATGCCGGTTCCCTGCGGCGATCTCGCGAGGCTATGCTCGACGTTTCGCGTCGGCCTCGGATGAGTTCCCCTCGCCGGACGCGGCAACCCTGGACAGGAGTCTCCACGTGAGCGCGAGCAACTCTCTTCGATACGGCGTGCAGTTCGGATACTGGCAAGCCCAGCCCCATCCCAACTTCGTGGAGATCGGACAGGCCGCCGAGGAGCTCGGCTTCCATTCTGCCTGGAGCGCGGAGGCCTGGGGCTCGGATGCGTTCTCGCCCCTCGTCTGGCTCGCCGCGCACACGACGAAGCTCCATCTCGCGACGGGCATCTGCCAGATTTCGGCCCGCACGCCCGCGTCGACGGCGATGCACGCGCTCACCCTCGATCATCTGTCGAAGGGGCGCATGATCCTCGGGCTCGGCGTGTCCGGTCCGCAGGTCGTCGAAGGATGGTACGGGCAGCCCTTCTCCAAGCCGATCTCGCGGACCCGCGAGTACATCGACATCATCCGGCAGGTGATGCGGCGCGAGGCGCCGGTGTCCAACTCCGGCCCGCACTACCCGCTCCCCTACACGGGAGAGGGCTCCTGGGGACTGGGGAAGCCGCTCAAGCCGATCACGCATCCGCTCCGCGCGGACATGCCGATCTACCTGGGCGCCGAGGGGCCGAAGAACGTCGCGCTGGCGGCGGAGGTCTGCGACGGGTGGATGCCGCTCTGGTACTCGCCCTATCGCGAGGAGGTCTACGCCGACTCGCTCGAGGGCGCGCCCGACGACTTCGACGTCGTGCAGGGCGTCTCGGTCAACGTGACCGACGACCTCGAGGCGGCCTACGACGCCGCTCGTCCCGGAATCGGCTTCTACGTCGGCGGCATGGGCGCGAAGGATCGCAACTTCCACAAGGAGCTCATGGCGCGCATGGGCTACCCGGACGAAGCGGAGGCGATCCAGAACAACTTCCTCGAGGGCCGTCGTGCCGAGGCGATCGCCGCCGTGCCCAACGGGTTCATCGACGAGGTCATGCTGATCGGGCCCGTCGAGCGGATCCGGGATCGCCTCCAGGCGTGGAAGGAGAGCCGCGTGAGGACGATGCTCCTGCACGCGCGGGATCCCGAGCACCTCAAGGAGATCGCCGACGTCCTGATGGGCGCCTAGTACGGCCGAGCACGAACGGAGAAACACGATGGACTTTGGGTATTTCGGATTCAATCACGGGGCGCTCCACGAGCCCGACGCGATCGAGCGCGTGGTCGTGACCGCCGAGCAGCTCGGATACGAATCGATCTGGACCGGCGAGCACGTGGTCCTCGTCGATCCCCACGAGCCGCCGTCACCGGTCCCGCCGGAGACGAACTTCGTCGACACGGTCGCGAGTCTCGCCTTCGCTGCCGCGAAGACCGAACGGATCAAGCTCGGCTCGGGCATCATCCTCCTGCCCCAGCGCAATCCCGTCGTGCTCGCGAAAGAGCTCGCCGGGATCGACGTGCTCTCGAAGGGGCGACTCCTGTTCGGCGTGGGCGTCGGCTACGTCCCGCGCGAGTTCGAGACCCTCGGGATTCCCTACGAGGAGCGCGGCGCGCGCATGACCGAACACATCGAGGTGATCCGGGAGCTCTGGACCTCGGAGAAGCCCTCCTTCGACGGGCAGTTCACGCAGTTCTCGGGCATCCAGTCGAATCCGCGCCCCGTCCAGGATCCGCACCCGCCGATCCACGTCGGTGGCATGTCCCCGCCGGCGCTCCGGCGCGCGGTCGCCCAGGGCGACGGCTGGTACGGCTTCTTCCAGGATCTCGACGCCACCGCGGCGGCGCTCAAGAGACTCGAGGACGCGGCGAAGTCGACGGAGCGCCGCGAGGGCCTCGGGCGTCTCGAGATCAGCATCACGCCGCCGGGGCCCGTCGATGCCGACACGGCGAAGCGGTACGAGGATCTCGGCGTCGACCGGCTGGTCGTGATGCGCGGCTTCGGCGACATGAGCGCCAGCGGCGGCGACGCGGTCGACGGCATCGTTTCGTTCCTCGAGGACCAGGCGAAGGTCTTCTGAGGCGCGCGGCTTCGCCGCGTCGGCGCTGTGCGCCTCTCGCCGCGCCCCTTCTGGGGGCGCGGCTTGCGCTGAAGGCTCGGTTTCGCGCGGCTTCGCCGCGTCGGCGCTGTGCGCCTCTCGCTGTGCCCCTTCTGGGGGCGCGGCTTGCGCTGAAGGCTCCGTGTCGATCTGCTGACCGGCCGTTTCGTGCCTGAAACGGGGTAAGGATCCAGCCCGGGGTCCGGGGAACGCTGGATCTTCAAGGGTTCGCTATCGGTTGGTCGGCAGATCAGCCGATGAGTCGTCGAACCCGGAGGTCATTTCTCGGTATGGGCGCAATCCTGATTACGTTGAACGTGAGCGTGTTGGCCGCGCTCGCCTTGCTGGGCCTGCAGTGGCCGCCGGCCTTCTTCGCCTTTCTGATCGTCGGGCCGCTCTCGGTCCTCTCGCTCTGGGGCATCTCCTCCGGCGACGTGTCGGCGCGGACGATCTTCGTGTCGACCGCCGCGATCTCGATCGGTGGCATCGCCAGCCTGGGCTACTTCTGGCCCTCCGCCTGGTACGGCTTCGCCCTGGTCGCACCGATCGTGACGCTGGGCGTGGTGGACATGGTCCAGACGAAGCGGGCGATCCGACGCAACTTCCCCGTGATCGGTCACGCTCGATACCTGTTCGAGGGCATCCGACCCGAGATCCAGCAGTACTTCGTCGAGAACGACCACGAGGGGAAACCCTTCAACCGCGAAGAACGCTCGATCATCTATCAGCGTTCGAAGGGCGCCCTCGACACGCTGCCCTTCGGTACGCAGCTCGACGTCTACGAGCCCGGCTACGAGTGGATCAACCACTCGATGGTGCCGGTCCACCCGAAGGAGATCGAACCGCGGGTCGTGATCGGGCAGGGCCGCTGCGACAAGCCCTACTCCGCCTCGATCTTCAACATCTCGGCCATGAGCTTCGGCTCGCTCTCCGCCAACGCGATCCAATCGCTGAACCGGGGCGCCCTCGAAGGCGGCTTCGCGCACAATACGGGCGAGGGCTCCATCAGCCCCCACCATCTCCAGGGCGGCGATCTGATCTGGCAGATCGGGACCGGCTATTTTGGTTGTAGGAACGAGGACGGAGGCTTCGACTCGGACAAATTCGTTGTGAACGCCCAGCGCGACGAAGTCAAGATGATCGAGATCAAGGTCTCCCAGGGCGCCAAGCCCGGCCACGGCGGCATCCTTCCGGCGGCGAAGATCACGCCGGAGGTCGCCGAGATCCGCGGCGTAGGCATGGACAAGGACGTGATCTCCCCGCCCGGTCATTCGGCGTTCTCCACGCCGAAGGAGATGCTGGCCTTCGTGACCCGTTTGCGGGAGCTCTCCGGCGGCAAGCCCGTCGGGTTCAAGATCTGTGTGGGGAAGCGGCGGGAGTTCCTGGCCGTCTGTCGCGCGATGCTCGAGACCGGGATGGTGCCCGATTTCATCACCGTCGACGGCGGTGAAGGCGGTACGGGCGCCGCGCCCTTCGAGTTCTCGAACCGCCTCGGCTGTCCCCTGGTCGAAGGACTCACCTTCGTGCACAACGCGCTCGTCGGGATCGGGCTGCGGGACCAGGTGAAGATCATCGCCACCGGCAAGGTCGCCAGCGGCTTCGGGATCGTCCGGCTCCTCGCTCTCGGCGCCGACCTCTGTTATTCGGCACGCGCCATGATGATGTCGATGGGCTGCATCCAGGCGCGCAAGTGCAACAGCAACGAGTGCCCGGTCGGAATCGCGACGACGAAGAAGTCCCTGACCAAGGGGCTCGTCGTCAAGGAGAAGTACAAGCGCGTCGCGCGTTACCACGAGGAGACGATCGAAGCCGCGGTCCATCTGATGGGTGCGGCGGGGATCTCCGATCCCGACGAGCTTCGCCCCTGGCACATCATGCGGCGCATCTCGGAGACCGAGTCCCACCACTACGGCGAGATCATGGAGTTCCTGGAGCCGGGCGCACTCCTCCAGGACGACCTTCCGGCCAGCTTCGCGCGGGCCTGGGAGGCGAGCTCAGCGGAGACCTTTGCCCACGTCGAGGACCACGCGGCGGCGGGCAACGGCGCGTCTGCCCACTAGGCCAGGCCTCGACGTCGGAGACCGGAAACGAAGACGCCGGCGAGTCGCTTTAGCGACCGCCGGCGTCTTCGTTCTCCGGGAGTGCCCGCTAGAGCAGCGGGTCGAGCAGCAGCTCCGTCCGGTCGTGCTCGATCACGCCCCAGTCGCCCATCTCGTCGGCGCCCAGCTCGCGCTCGACGACGCGCAGCTTGCCGTCGTTGAACTCGAAGCGGGTCCACATCCCGCCGTGGTCGGACTCGAACTCGAGGTAGCTGCCCGGCTCGACGTAGGGCGCGAGCGGGTCGAAGAAGCGGGCGATCGCGCGAGCGGGCAGCTCGTCCATCATGCCCTCGCGGCCGCAGCCGGAGACGCCGCCTTCCGGCATCTCCTGGACGACGAGGTGCTCGCCGAGGCCGGTCAGGGCACGGACCATGCCGGCGAAGGTCGTGGCCGCGGAGAAGTCGCGGTAGGCCGCGGGGCGTTCGTTGATGCCCCGCGAGAGGAAGGCCTGCTCGTTGGGGAAGGCGGCCTTGACGGCCGCGATGCCGGCGCGCTCACCGGCGGCGCTCATGCGGAAATGCGCTTTCTCGATCCAGACGGCGGTACCCATGGAGTGTCTCCGTGCGAGCTCCGGTGCGAGTCCGGAGGGGGCTTTGCGATCGACGGACGCTGCGGAATGCAGGGCTGGCTGGCCGACCGTTCCTCATCGCGTCGGAATTCCGACCTGTTGCCTTGAGCCCTCCACTCGTCTTCCGTGTCCGATCGCCCCGAGTGCTTCGGCCGACTACGCTTGCTGCGTGTGGGCGACGCGGAGCTGCGCATCGATTGCGCTTCGCTGCCGAACGCCTGCCTGTGTCGGCGACGAAGCTGGACGTCTTCGTACGACCGACCTTCCTTTCCAGGCGGAGGCGCACGATGAGAGTGGAACTCGACGAAGAACGACGCAGGGCCCTGCCGGAGGCTTGGGAGCGCGCTTTCGCCTGGGCCGAGAAACGACTCGGAGGCCGGGTCGTCGCGTGGGAATCCCAGCCGCGATGGCGCCCCGCCTGCTTCTTCGAGCTCGAGAAGGACGGCGAGATCCTTCCCCTCTATTGGCGCGGCGCGCGCGGCGAGTTCCATACGAGCACGAAGCCCCTCGTCCGGGAAGGCGCCGTCATCGACGTGTTCGAGCGCCACGGAGTTCCCGTGCCGCATTCCTACGGCGTCTGCGAGGACCCGCCGGGCTTGCTGCTCGAGAAGATCCCGGGTCGCATCAGTCTCGACCGCGCCAACGACGAGGTCCATCGCGCGAAGGTCCTCGATGAATACCTCGGCGCCCTCGCGAAGATCCACGCGATTCCGATCGAGGAGTTCGAGGCGATCGGATATCGCCGGCCGGCGGACGGCGAGACGAGCTGCATGGGGGAGACGCTGGGCTTCGAGCGGAGCTATCGCGCGGGGAAGACGGCCCCGGATCCGATGATCGAGTTCCAGCTCGCCTGGTGCAAACGAAACGTGCCGAGGGATCGCGACGCGCTGTCGTTCCTCGTTTGCGACTCGGGTCAGTTCATGTTCGACGACGCGGGGCTCACGGGGCTGCTCGACTTCGAGCTGGGCTACATCGGCGACTACGCCGCGGACCTCGCCGGCTTCCGGACCCGCGACCTGACGGAGCCCTTCGTGACGCCGCTCGGCGACGTGATGCGCCGCTACGGCGAGCTCAGCGGACGCGAAGTCGACCTGCGCGTCGTCGACTTCCACACGGTCCGCTTCGCCCTCCTCAATCCGTTGTCGGTCGCCCACCAGGTCACGAATCCGGTTCCGAGCGCCAACTACGTCCAGTATCTCGGGTGGTACGTCTGCTACGGGCGCTGCGGGCTCGAAGTGATGGCGGACATGACCGGGACCGAGCTCGACCCGCCGTCCCTCCCCGACGAGCGGCCGTCACGGAGGAGCGCCGCGATCGGGCAGCTGATCGACCTCCTCGATCCGGAGGCGGCCGGCGACGACGGGGAGGCCGCCTACGAGCGGGACCGGATGCAACGCAGTGCGGTCTATCTCGACCGCTCGGATCGCTACGGCGCGGCCCTCGAGTCCGACGACCTCGACGACGCGGCCGAGCTGCTCGGCCGTCGACCGTCGACCTGGCAGGAGGCGGACGCCGACCTCGAGGCGCTCGTCCTCGAGTCCGGGCCCGAGCGGGACGCCGAGTTCATGCGGTTCTTCCATCGCCGGCTCGCGCGGGAGGAGTCACTTCTGCACCCGGTGCTCCGGGAGCAGCAGGACGCGAAGTTGCCGCCGCTTCGGTAGCGATCTCTTCCGAGCCGCTAGAGCCCTGCCATCCCGAGGTCGAGGTTCGCGCTCGTGATGCCGCCGTGGATCGACAGGACGGAGCCGGTCACGAAGGCGCTCGCCGGGGACGCCAGGTAGAGCGCGCCGAGCGCCATGTCCTCGGGCTCGCCGAGTCGCTTGAGGGGCGTCGCTTCGACCATCGCGTTGTGGACCGCGTCGTTGGTCAGCACGGTCTCGAGCGCCGAGGTCGCCGTCGAGCCTACGGCGATCGCGTTCACCCGGATCTTCGGCGCGAGATCCTCGGCGAGGAGCTTCGTGAAGTGGGTCATCGCGCCCTTCGCCGTGCCGTAGGCGGTGAAGCCCTTGCCGGTCATCTGGCCGATCGACGACGAGATGTTCACGATCGATCCGCCGCGCTCCTGCATGTGCGGGACCGCCGCCTTCGTCAGCGCGAACGCGGTCGTCACGTTGAAGTGGAACGCGCCTTCGAAATCCTTCTCCGAAGTCGACATGAAGTCCTTCGGCATCGAACCGCCCACGTTGTTGATCACGATGTCGATCCGACCGAACTCGTCCACCGCTCTCAGGGCGAAGGCTTCGAGGTTCTCGGTCTTCGCGGCGTTGGTCGGGACGACCAGCGCCTTCCGGCCGAGCTTGCGGACTTCCTCGGCGACCGCTTCGAGCTGGTCTTCGCTCCGGGCGGCGAGGGCCACGTCGGCGCCGTTCTCGGCGAGGGCGAGGGCGGTGGCGCGGCCGATGCCGCGACCGGCGCCGGTCACGAGGGCAACTTTGTCGTCGATTCGAAAGCGGTCGAGGATGGACATGCGGCCAGTCTAGCCCCTCGAACGGGGTGCGCCGGGCCCGATCGCCGGGCCCGCGATCCGGGTTCCCTGGCTAGACTGGTCGACCCCGCGCAGGCGAGCGCCGGAGACGAAGGAGAGAACGATGCAGGATTTCCAGGGCAAGGTCGCGGTCGTGACCGGCGCGGCGAGCGGGATCGGGCTCGGTGTGACCGAGCGCTTCGTCGAAGAGGGGATGAAGGTCGTGATGGCCGATGTCGAGAAGGGAAGCCTCGATCGCGAGGTCGCCCGTCTCTCAGAGGCCGGTGGCGACGTCCTCGGCGTGATCTGCGACGTGCGCGATCCGCAGTCGGTGCAGGATCTGGCGGACCGGACCCTCGAACACTACGGCGCGGTCCACGTGGTCTTCAACAACGCGGGGGTCGCGCCGGGTGGACCGATGCTCGAGACGACACCCGAGGACTGGAAGTGGATCGTCGACGTGAACGTCCTCGGCGTGGCCTACGGCGTGACGACCTTCGGTCCGATCATGAAGGAAGCCGGCGAGGGGCACATCATCAACACGGCGAGCGAAGCGGGTCACGTCTCGAGCGCCGTGCTCGGCATGTACACGGCGACCAAGCACGCGGTCGTCGGACTCTCGGAGTCCCTCTATCGCGAGCTCGAGGGGACCGGCGTCTCCGTCCACTGTCTCTGTCCGAATCTCGTGAACACCGGGATCTTCCACTCCGAGCGCAACCGGGACGACGGCGCCGAGATGACCGCGGCACAGACGGCGACGATGGCGCCGCTCCGCGAAGCGATCACCGAGATGGGGATCACGCCGGCGCAGGTCGCGGGGGACATCGTCGAGGCGATGAAGCAGGACAAGTTCTGGATCTTCACCCACGACATCACGAAGCAGGGACTGAAGGTCCGCTACGAGGACATCGCGGCGGACCGCAACCCGACCAACCCCTACGCGAGCGTCGAAGGTCTCGAGGAGATCACGAAGCTTTCCTGAGCCTCTCTCAGCCGTCGGGAGTCGGCCCCGGATCCGGCATCATCGGCCAGAGAGGCGGCGGAGTCGTCGTCACCGGCTCCGGTCGCTCCTCGACCACGCGGAAGACGGCCTCCGGATCGAGCTCGTTGGCCCGCATCCAGGCCGCGTTCCGGTCGTCGGCCTCGACGATGGCGCGGGCGATCCGATCCTCGGCGGAACGCGGTCGCTCGACCCGGTCGCCGATCTTCCGGTCCCACTCGAGGCGCGTCCCGTCCCCGGCGAGGGGCACCGCGCGCCAGCCCGCTCCGCGCTCGCCGTCGCCTCGCGTCCCGTCCGCGTACGTCGTCGGGCTCGGCGGTTCGAGCCGTCCCTGGGTGGCGGCATAGAAGAAGCGCTGAGCGAAGCCCCGAGTGACCGCGCCGGGCTCGAGCTCGAGCGTAGGGGTTTCGTCGAGGGTGAGGTCGAGCGTGATCCCGCCCGTGTCGATCCCCGTGAAGGCGAGGGCGCGCTCGATCGCGCGGCCCGGGTGGGGTCGGACGTCGATCACGTGGTCGACTTCCCCGTCATCGAGCACTTCGAGATGGAGGAAGCTCGCGTCGAGACCGAGCGATTCGGCGACGCGCTGGCCCAGCGCCTCGCTGACGGCCCAGCGCGGATCCTCGTCCGCCCGTCGACCCCGACCGGGCGAGCCCCAGGCGGTTCCGGTCGGGAGCGTGCCGCGCAGGTTCCGAACGGAGAACGCGCGACCCAGGTGGAGGAGCCGGAAGCGACCCGCGTGGACGAAGCCGTCGACCGAATGTGCTTCGCCGGCAACGAAGGCTTCCGCGCGGACCAGGTCGGAGTCGGAGACGAGCCGGGCTTCGTCGAAGAGCTCGCGGTTGCGGGGATCGCCGATGCGCACACGGGCGACGCCGGCGGGCCCGCGGCTTCCGGTGGCGGGCTTGAGGAGCGCGGAGGGGTGGACGCCGAGGAAGCGGTCGAGCTCCTGCGGCGAATCGAGGATCGCGACGGTCGGTGTCGCGATGCCCGCGTCGACGAGACTCTTCTTCCAGGCGGAGCGCATCAGCAGGAGCTCGGTCTGCTGGATGCCCGGGCCGGAGAGCCCGTGTGCGTCGCGGATCCTGGCGACGGTCCGGAGCGCTTCGGCCGACTGCAGGCTCGTTCCGCAACCGACGATGCTCTCGCTCCGGGCGAGGGCGCGGAGGTCGGCTCGGATCGCCTCGCTCGCGCTTGCCGATCGCGTCATCAGCCGCGTCGCGAATCGGGCCGCCGGCGCGTCGGGGTCCCGGTCGTACACGAGTATGTCGAGACCGCGGGCGCGAACTGCCTCGAGGACGGAAATCGCGCTGGGATCGGCACCGATCTGGATCCACCAGCCGGTCACAGGCTTCGAAGTCGCCATCGCCGCTCTCACCGTCGCGTTCGGCCAGGGAGGGCAGACCCCGCGACCGGATCCTGCCGGATCCGAAGCCCATAGAATAGGTCGGGCTGCTGTCTCGACACCCGGGGCGGCACACCATTTCGACTGGACCGGATGCGCACGTCGCGGCTCCGGGGTTTCCCCGTCCGGCGACCGGGCGGAAGCCCGAGTGTTAAGCTCTCGGCACACACACCGTCGGAGGCATCGTCATTGGACTTCCTGAACCCCTTCCGTCCCCAGCTCTACGCGATCCTCCGGATCGTCACCGGCTTCCTCTTCCTCTGGCACGGCAGCCAGAAGCTCTTCGGCTGGCCCGGGGGTGCGCCCGAAGGCGCGCCGGCCTTCATCATCTACGTGGCCGGCCCCATCGAGCTGCTCGGCGGACTGCTCCTGATCGCCGGTTTCCTCGTCCGGCCCGCGGCTTTCCTGTGCAGTGGATTGATGGCCTTCGCCTACTGGCTGGGCCACGGGACGAATGCCGTCCTTCCGCTCATGAACGGCGGTGAGCTCTCCATGCTCTACTGCTTCCTCTTCCTGTTCATCGCCGCCGAAGGCGCCGGCATCTGGTCCGTCGACGGCACCCGGAACGCGGCGTGACGAAGCTCGAGGTCGTGGGCGGCACGCCGACCGGCCGAGAAGCCCGGCTGCAGCGCGCGATCGCGGGCCTCGCCGCGGAGCCTCCGAGTGCCGAGGAGGCGAAGCGCCGTCCGGCTCGCCCCGGCTTCACGGAGAACCTCGTCTTCGAGTTCGACGAGGCCTACACCGCCTTCGTCGAAGGCTTCGAGACCCTGCCGAGCGAGGAGCAGCTCCTCGCGCTCCAGGCCGTCGACACCCACGTCTCGGCGATGGTTGGTGCGAAGGACGCCTCGCTCTGGACGGAGCGCGCGCGGCGCGAGGACGCGCCGTGGGTCGAGGTTCGCGTTCTCGCTGCGCACGTCATGCACGTCTTCGCCTGGACCAGCCACTGATCCGAGGGGACGCCTCGCGGCCCGAACCCCTGCCGCCCGGGCGATGTCCTAGAGTCTGGAAAGCCGCTCGGCGGCAAAGGAGCGACCCGTGCCCACCGGACTCGAGAGCGTCGAGATCATCGGCTGCCTGGCCCCGCAGGCCGGGAGCTGGCTGCACGCGCTCGCGCTGGTGGGCTTCGTCTTCGCGACCCGGGCGGTGTGCAGCGAACGGGCGCGGGTCCGCAGCCGCTAGTCCTTCGCGTCGAGCGCCGCCTCGACCGTGAGCGCATCGCGCAGCGCGCCCACGTCGTGGGTCCGGAGATAGTCCGCACCGGCGCGCGCCGCATGGAGCTCCGCGGCGAGGGTCGCCGCGCCGACCGAGTCGACGTCGCGTCCCGTGATCGCGCGCAGGAACGACTTGCGCGAGACCGAGATGAAGACGGGCCTTCCGAAGCGCGCGCGCAGCCGCGGGATCGCCTGGAGGACGGCGACCGACGAGCGCGGGTCGCTCCCCAGGAAGAAGCCCATCCCGGGATCGACGATCAGTCGCGCCTCGTCGACGCCCGCGCGGACCAGCTCCTCCAGACGCCGATCGAAGAAGCGATCGATCGAATCGAGGACCTGCTCCGGGGTCGCGGCTTTCCGCGTCGCGCGCTCTTCCCCCAGCAGGGAATGGACGACGACGACGAGGGCGGCGCTCGCCCCCACCCGCTCCCGGGTCGCCTCGTCCGGGAAGCCGCGCACGTCGTTGACCATTCCGACGCCTCGGTCGAGGGCCCAGTCGAGCACCTCCGGCCGAGTCGCATCGACCGAGAGCGGGAGCGGACCGGACGCCAGCGCGGCGACGACGGGCTCGAGTCGGCGGATCTGTTCCAGGGGAGGCACGAGGCCCGCGTCCGGGTTGCTGGAGGCCGGTCCGAGCTCGATCCAGTCGGCGCCGTCGTCGGCGAGGGCGCGCGCGTGGGCGATCGCAGCGTCCGCCTCGAGGTAACGGCCGCCGTCCGAGAAGGAGTCCTCGGTGATGTTCACGATCGCTACGAGAGAAGGACGGTTCGACACGACGGCTTTCTAGCACTTCGACCGTGCAATCGGCGGAACGGAGCCGGCGTCAGGTTTTACACCCCTTTTACGCAAGCCGCCGTCTCCGTCGTTTTCCCTGGAAGGGGTGTCGGCTAAACAGGCAGGACTCGAATTCGGCGTCCAGGCGGGTCGAACACTCCCGATCGGACGCCGACCGGCCGATACACAGGTCGGTTCGAGCGCCCCCCAATCACGCACGCGAGCCCGACGACGGTGCTGCGCTCCTCCCGGAAGCGCGAGCGGGACGGTCGGGATCGCGACGAGGACGGACGACCACGATGGCAGCAGCGATCGAGCCCGGAACGCCGGTGACGACGGAAGACACGCCGAAGCCGGCGACCCGCGGGCGGGCGGCGGCGAAACCGGCCGCCAAGGGCAAGTACCTGCGCTACACGGCGGACCGCCGGCCCGTCGCGGTCACTCTGGCCCTGCTCTCGCTCCACTTCGTCGCCTTCTTCGTGGCGCCGACCTGGCTGGCGGTGGCGCTCGTCGTTCCCTTCTCGATCGCGAGCTTCTTCATCGCGCCGCTGAACCACCACCACCAGCACTTCAACTCGTTCCACTCGCCGATCCTGAACCGCATCTACGAGGTCGCGCTCTCGCTCCAGACCGGCCTGTCCCCCTTCGGTTGGGTGCTCCACCACAACCTGGGACACCACAAGAACTACCTGAACCAGCACCCCAGCGACGGACCGATCGACGAGTCCCGCTGGACCCGCCGGGACGGCTCGACGATGAACCGCGTCGAGTACACGATCAAGCTGGTCGCGATGCACCAGATCGACATCTATCGCGTCGGTCAGAAGCACCCGAAGCAGTGGCGCAACTACCTGCTGATGAAGATCCCGGTCTGGTCGATCCTCGGAGCGCTGCTCTGGATCAACCCCGTGAACGCGTTCCTCGTCTTCCTGCTCCCGGCCTTCGTCGCGCTCTGCCACACGAGCTGGGCGACCTACGAGCACCACGCCGGCTACCACGCGACGGATCACCATGACGCCTCGGTCAACCGAACGAGCCGCGTCTACAACTACCTGACCTGCAACCTCGGCTACCACACGGCGCACCACAAGCGCCCGGGTCTCCACTGGAGCCTGCTCGAGAAGCTCCACCACGAGATCGAGGATCAGATCCCGGCCGATATGGTCATCCCGACCTTCTTCGGGCGCTGACGAGCTCGGTTTCCGCCTAACGCTGCTTGCGGAGGCGGCGGGGGTCGTTCCGCTGCTGGGTGAGGTCGAGGCGGACTTCGTCGGCTTCGACTTCGACGGCGAAGGTGGGGATCGGGAAGCCGTCGGCGTCGTCGGGGTCGAAGCCGGTTCGGACGTCGAAGGGCCAGCCGTGGGCGCGGCAGATGATCACGCAGCCCTCCAGGTTGCCGTCGTGGAGGGGGAAGCCCTGGTGGGGGCAGGCGTCCTCCATCGCGTAGACTTCGTCGCCGACGCGGTAGAGCCCGATCCCGATTCCTTCGACGACGACGCGGAGGCCGCGGTCGGTCGGGATCTCACTCAGGCGGGCGACGGGAACGAAGGCCACGGTCGGGCTCCTTCGACGCGGAAGCGGGTCGCCCAACGAGAACGGCGCCCGATCCCGGCCGGATGGCAGGGACGAGCGCCGCAGGATGCCTCAGCTCACGGAGGGCCACCATGCGAGGGGTGGGTCCGATGGGCGGAGGGGAGCCCTGAGCCCGCGTTCAGTTGGCCGCGATCGCAGCGGGCATCGCCGCGCGGGGCGTGCCTTCGGTCGTGACGACGCAGATCTCGTACTCGCTCGCGTTGACGACGTGCGAGCAGCTCATCGAGGACGGTCCGTCGAGGCTTCGGAGTACGCCTTCCGCCGGGTCGGCGAGCGAGAGCTCGAACTGCTGGTCGAGTCGAAGCTGGGCGGTGAGCGTGAATTCGCCGGACTCGGTCGCGGCGGTCTCGGCGAGGGCGACGCTGGAGAAGCTGAGCGCCAAGGCTGCGCCGAGTAGGAATCGTGACATGGATCGCATTCGGGGGGCTCCTTTGGCAAGCCTTATCGGGCGCTCCATGGATTGCTTGAGGTGTTCTTCCAACCCCTCTCGAATTTGATCTGCCGGATGTGCAGCGTGGGTGCAGCCCTCGGCCTTCGCACCTTCAGGGGGCTTCCTGGCTCAGGAGAAAGTGGCGGCCACCACGGCCGAACACTGAGGTGATTTCCACTTTCACCGGACTAGACTCGGAGGTCGGGTCCGCGCGTCGCGTGCCTCAAGCCCGGTTCCGAGGAGAACGGAAATGCGACTCTCGGTCGAAGAGCGCGAAGGCGATCGGGGGGAGCTACGCACGCTGCTGGAGCGAATGCCCGGGATCGGGTCGCTCGCACGCGTGAGCGATCCGGTCGATCGCCCGCAGGTGGCGCGCAGGTCCTTCGATTCGTCCCTCCTCGGGCCTGCCGACGAGCTGCCGGTCCGGATCTTTCGCCGGGACAGCCCGCACGCGTGGCAGCGCAAGCCGGACGCCGGCCCCCTACTTCGAAGCGCGCCTTCGACACCCCAGAAAGGAATCACAAGATGTCGACCCACCGACTGATCGTGTTCACGAAGCCGACCGACGGCAAGGAAGCCGAATTCAATCGCTGGTACGACGAGGTCCATCTGCCCGACATCCTCGCGACGGAGGGATTCGTCGCCGCCCAGCGCTTCGCGCTCGCCGACACGCAGATCGGGGACGTCGGAGACACGGCGCCGGGCCGGTACCTCGCCATCTACGAGATCGAGGCGGATTCGCTTCAGGCAGCGCTCGATCGGTTGAATGCGGGCTCGGAGACGATGGAGATGTCCGACGCCCTGGATCTGGATGCCGCGACGGCGATCGCCTTCAGCGCGATCGGCGAACGGCAGGAGGCGAAGTGATGCAGGACTACGCAGGCAAGGTCGCCGTCGTCACCGGCGGCGCGGGAGACATCGGCAAGGCGATCGCGAAGCAGCTCCTCGGCGAGGGGGCGAAGGTCGTGATCTCGGACGTGGAGCAGGGCGCGCTCGACGCGACGCTCGAGGAGCTCTCGCCGATCGGCGAGGTGAGCGCGGTCCGGACCGACGTGTCCGATCCGGAGGACGTCGAATCCCTCGCGGAGCAGGTCTACGCCCGCCACGGCGTGGTCCATCTCCTCTTCAACAACGCGGGCGTCGGTGCGCCCTCGGTCAACGTCTGGGAGACGACGGTCAACGACTGGAAATGGGTCCTCGGCGTGAACGTGATGGGCGTCGTCCACGGCATCCAGAGCTTCGTGCCTCGCATGATCGAAGGCGGCGAGCCGGGACACGTGATCAACACGTCGAGCGGCGACGGCGGGATCGCGCCGATGGCCGGTCAGTCGGTCTACGCCTCGAGCAAGGCGAGCGTCTCGATCATCACGGAGTGCCTCGCCGCGCAGTTCAGCACCCAGCATCCCCAGCTCCAGGCGACGATCTTCTATCCCGCCGGCGGCGTGCTCGACACGGGGATCTGGACCTGCGCGCGGAATCGCCCGGACGAGTTCGCCCGCGAGAAGCCGTCGGGCCAGCCCGAGGACCTGATGGGCGCGTTCATGACGCACGCCAGGGAGACCGGGATGGAGATCCAGTTCCAGGATCTCGACGATCTCGCGAAGGCGCTCCTCGTCGACCTCAAGGCCGGCAAGTTCGTCGCGATGATCGGCGTCGAAGGCGCGGGAGAGACGCTGCGCACCCGGGCGGACAAGATCGGCAAGGGCGAGGCGCCCTTCGACGAGCACTCGCTGATCGCCTAGTCCGCCGGCTCCGGGCGCTCGCCGGGGTGTCCGCCGGCTGCGGGCGCTCGCCGGGAAGTCCGCAGCCGCGAGTCTCCGCGGGCGGCGGATCAGAATCCCTTCCGCGACATCCAGTCCTGAACGAGGCCGACCGCCTCCGGGATCAGCTCGGGCTTCTGCATGTAGTAGTGGTCGGCGCCCTTCACCTGGTGGAGCTCCTTGTCGTCGTGGGACACGGCGTCGAAGAGGCGTTGGGCGTGGCTCGGGGTGCAGGCCAGATCCGCGGTGTTGTTGATCGCGAGAACGGGGCAGCTGATCCGGCTCGCGTTGCCGATCCCGTCGGCGCGGGACTCGTCGAAGCTCCACTGGGACAGCCAGGAGCGGAGCGTCGTGAAGCGAGCGAGGCCGACCGGACCGTCGTTGACGGTCTTCGGATCGCCCAGGTAGCACGTGCCGGGCTCGCGGTCGGAGGGATCGACCGCCGGGTCGAGGAAGCAGGGCGCCGCCATCGTCCCGTGGACGCAGAACGCGCGCTCCGGCGGCTTCGAGGGATCGGCCGAGAGCTCTGCGAGCGTCTCCTTCACCCAGGCCGTGATCCGCCGGTTTCGCGCGAGCTGGGCGTCCGCGTAGCCCGTCAGGAAGTCGGCGGCGTAGGGCGGCTGATTCGGGTTCGCGGGGTCGTAGAGGTTGAGCTCGGGATCCCGGTCGAAGGGGTTCGCCTCGTCGGTGATCGAAGGGTCGATCCATTCGGTCAGCGTGTGTGAACGGGACAGGTGGGCCGCGAGGTAAATCACGCCGTCCGCGGGGATGAGCTTCGCCGCGACGAGATCGGCGGGATCGCCGGCCGGTGTCTCGCGGATCGTCGGGTTCTCGGCCTGGTCCTGATAGAACGACGAGAGCGAGCCGCCACCGGACCAGCCGCCCATCAGGATCGTCTCGTAGCCCTTCTTCTCCTTGAGATCGCGGATGCACGCGCCGAGGTCGAGCACGCACTTCTCCATGATCAGCGCCGTGTCGTTCCCGCGATAGCGGGGGTTGCAATAGACGACGTGGATCCCGGCATGGGCCAGCGCGTTCACGAGCGGGAGGAATGCGCCGCCGCCAATCGGATGGGAGAAGACGATCACCGTCTTCGAGTCGACGCCCTCGGGCCGCAGTCGCATGCACTCGACGAAGACCGCGCCGGAGTCGCCTCCGTAGACGTCCTTGATCGGGCTCGGGTCGACGTGGAGGATGCCGTAGGGCTCGCGGACGATGTTCATTTGACGGGCGGCTCCGTGAAGCTCGTCGCGTCCCAGACCTGCTGGTCCGTCATCTTCAGCATCTGCTCGTAGACGGCTTTCGGATAGAGCATGTGCGGCTTCGCTGGGTCGTAGGGAGGCTGCGCGATCGGCTCGGCGGGCCGCTCGAAGGTCGCGGGCTTCGCCATCTGCTCCATCATCTCGGGGGAGATCCCGACCTCGGCGGCGGCTTCGGGATCGAGCCAGTGCTTCGGGTCGATCGCTTCGTCGGAGGTCGCGATCTCGAGGCTGAGCGCCTCGGGTCCGGCGAAGTACATCGAGCGACACATCCCATGGTCGATCGGGCCGAGTACGTTGATGCCGCGGCTCCGGATCCGGTCGCGCATCGCGAGCAGCTCCTCGTCGCCGTCGACGACGAGCGCGAGGTGCTGGAGCGTTCCGGGCGCCGACGGGAGGCTGCCGCTGCCGGCGTGGGTCTTGCCGTACTCGATCTCGATGTCCGCGATCGCGGGGAGCTGGACGAAGGAGATCAGGCACTCGGGGGAGCCTTCGAGGAAGGCGTGAATGCCGCCGGGCACCCCGTGCATCGGGAAGATCGCGACGAGCGGCATCCCGAGCACATCCGAGAAGAACTCGATCTGGCCCTTCATGTCGGCGGTCGAGAACGCGATGTGGTGGACGCCCTTGGCTTTGATCATGGTGGCTCCTACCCGAGCGACAGCACGTGGCCGTCGCTCGGGTCGAGGTCGCCGTTCAGGATTTCGAGGTAGACGCGCTGGAGCGCTTCCTCGCCCGACTGGCGCTTGATGTTCATCCAGGTCTCGCTCCAGTCCGCGAAGGCGTGCCACGCGCCGCCGAGGCGCTCCTGCAGACCGCCCGGCCCCCAGTCCTGCGTGCGCTTCACGATTCGTGCGGGCGCGAAGAAGAACTCCGGCTGCGGCCCCTTCATCGTCTTGGGGCGACCGCCGGCCTCCCAGTGGGTCGCGCCGACGGTGCACGAATACTTGAGCTCGTCGGCCAGTCGGTCGTGGACGCCGGCGACGACTTCGCCGTTGCCCGCCATGTCGACCATGACCGCGCCCTTGTCGCCGACGATCTCGGGGAGGCGATCGAGCTCGTCGTAGAGCACGACCTCGTCGTAGCAACCGAGCTTCTCGACGAAGATCTCGTTGCGCGGGGACGTCAGGCCGATGACGGGGCCGCGGCCGCGCTTCGAGAGCAGATGACCGAGCGCGATGGACGTCTTGCTCGAGGCGCTCGTCACGATCGAGGCCTGGCCGCCGAAGAAGTCCTCGTCGGCGATCAGGTCCTCGCAGAGGAACGACGTCATGAAGAGGCCGCGCAGCAGGATCAGCTCGTCGGCACGGGATTCCTTGTAGAGGGGATCGCCGTCGGTCCAGGAGTAGGAGCGGTAGACCGGGGCGTGCTCCGCGCGGTGGGCGGCGGTGTCGACCATGCCCGAGCCGTTCTTCTCGGCGTCGATCACCAGGTGACGCGACATGGGGAAGAAGCCGAAACACTGACCGCCTTCCGGGATGTCCGGATTGCGGGACGCCGCGACGATTCCGAAGCCCATCGCCGGGATGCGTCCCCAGCGGTCTTCGCCGGGGAAGAAGCCCCAGTAGTTCAGCATGTCCCCGGCGGCGGCGTAGGAGATGTTGTTCGAGGTGAGCGCGAAGCGGTCGATGCGGAAGAGGACCTGCCCCTCTGCGAGATCGTCGATCGGCGCCCCCGGGACGAAGCGTGTCTCACGGAAGTCGTCGCGATTCACCTGGAAGTCGATCGGGGGGAAGTCGTCGGCCATCGTGGGGCTCCATTGCGCGAGAGCGCGAGGCGAGGGAACGCGCCGCTCAACCCCAGAGCTTCTGGAGTTCCTCGGCGGTGGTCTGGGTCGTGATCCGGCCCAGGCTGTGCTGCAGGACCTGCTCGCCGTACTCCGGCGGGTAGCCGGTCACGCAATCGGTCACGAGGACGACATGGTAGCCGTGGTTGATGGCCTCGATGGTCATGCCGAGGATACCCACGTTCAGCGAGACCCCCGTGGCGATCACCGTCGTGATCCCCATGGAACGAAGCGTCGGGTCGAGTTCCGTGCCGATGAAGGGCGACATGCCGTGGAGGCGCGCCGAGTCGAGATCCGTCTCCGCGGGGCCGAGCTCCGGGAGGACGTCGGTCGCCGGCTCTCCCATGACCAGGTAGTCGGGATCCTTCAGCATGGCGTTCACCATGGGCACGTTCGGATACGACCCTCGCCGGTCGCGGCGGAAGCCCGCGCGGCAATGGATGACCGGGACGTCGCGGCGCCGCGCGGCCTCGAGCAGTCCTCCGGTCCGCTCCGGGATCCCCTGGCTCGCGACGAGATCGGCGAGGGGGCGGATCGTGGCGAGATCACCGATCACGCCACGCTGCATCTCCATCGTGAGGATCGCGGCCTTTCCGGGGGCGACGAGTTCTTCCAGGCTGGGCATGCGATCTTCTCCTTGATTCGGTGGGATGAGTTCGGTGGGACGGGGTCGGTGGAATGCTAGGCCGGGTCGTTCGCGCGGTCGCCGCTGGCGGGGCGATCGCCGAGGCCGACTTCCTTGCCGTCGACCTGGACACGGATACGGCGGAGCTTCAGGTGCGCGATGCGCCATTCTCCGTCGGGGTCGCGACGATACTTCTCCTCGTACCACCCGAGGCCCCAGAGATGCTCCATGGGGGAGCCGGCGGGCCACCAGAGCATGTCCTCCATCGCCCAGGTGCCCTCGGCTTCGTCGGGTCCGGTCCGAGTGATCACGGGCGTGTGTCCGTGATGGCACGTCTTCACGTTCTCGAGGATCGGCGGGAGGTAGGCCTTGAAGGCGTCGCGTCCGTGGATCAGCGGCGAGCCTTCCTCGGTCGTGTCGATGACCACGTCATCGCAGAAGACGTCGGCCCATTCGTCCCATCGCTTCTGGTCCATCAGCTGGAAGTAGCGGGCCTTGAGCTGCTTGATCCGCTCGATCTCGACGAGGTCTTCAGGGGTCATCGGTTCTCCTAGGGACGGTCGATTCTATCGCCCGGGGCCCGCGGCGGGGGCCGGTGGGCGCGCTGGGAGCGGTTTTCCCAGCAGGGCGCCCAAATTTCGACGGAGGCAACCCCCTGGAATCGCAGGTCTTTCGGAAATTGCGGGTGGATTGCCGATCGCCGGGGTCGAGGCGGGGGTTTTTTCGGCCGATGGTGAAAACGACATTGATTTTCATTTTCCCGGACATAAAATCTCGACTCGCCAACCAACTCGCTCCCCCCACAAGGCCGTCCCCATGCTCGTTTGTCATTGCCGAGGAATCAGCGATCGCCAGATCAAGCGCGCCGTGAAGAACGGCTGCTCCTCCGCACGCGAGGTCGCGCGAGAGACCGGTGCGGGGATGCGTTGCGGCGGCTGTCGCTCGAACGTCAAGGCGATCGTGAACGAGGCGCTCGCGAGCGAGCTGGTCAAGGCCGCCCCGGGCGAGACGCGGCTCGACCTGTCGATCCCGATCGAAGGCTAGTTCACAGGGCACATCCCGCCGATCCAGAGTTCTCTCGAAGGCGCTGCGGTACTCCGCGGCGCCTTCGTCGTTTCGGCACCGCCTAACGTGAAGCTTCGGGCAGCGTGGCGAGCCACGCGCGCAGGCTCCGCAATCGGTCCGCACCGTTCGCAGCGGGCAGGTCGAGGGCGCGGAGCGCGGCCTCGACGAAGAGGTCCGCGGAGAGGCCGTAGACGTGGTCGTCTTCCCAGCGGATCGTCGGGTCGTAGTGGACGTAGTCGCCGAGGGGAATCGCGGTCCGCGACCAGGACTCCGCACGCAGGAGCGTCGTGAGGCGCGGTTGGTGGACCGAGGCGACTTCGTCCGGGTTCGGCACGACCGCCGGCCGCTCGTGTAGCCAACCCACGATCGGGACCAGACGGTGTCGCGAGCCGCTCCAGGCATCGTCCAGTCGCCCCAGGACCTCGATCGCGTCGGGCGCGATCCCGACCTCCTCCTCGGTCTCGCGGAGTGCGCCCTCCACCCAGGTCTCACCGTCTTCGAGGCGTCCGCCGGGGAAGGCCATCATGCCCGGGTGCCCACGGAGGCTCGCGGCACGCTTGGTCAGCAGGACGGCGATGTCGTCTCTCTCCCGCCAGAAGGCCAGGAGGACCGCCGAGCGATCGAAGTCGTCGGGGACGTCCTCTTCCGGAAACGAGAAGCCCGGGTGGGAGGCGAGCCCGCGCAGCCCCGCCTCGAACGCGGCGGCCTCGAACCCCTCGGCGGCGTCGCCGAAGGGATGGCCCTCGCGATCCTCGCCGATGCCGCTGAAACGGCGCCCCATTGGGCTCGCCGTGTCGTCGCGGGCGGGGCGCCCCCCGTGATCTCTCGCGTCGTCGCTCAACCGCCCACGTCCGGGGGGTAGGCGTCGTGCTGGGGCAGGTCGTCTTCGATCGTGTACCAGGGGGCCTTCGAGGCCACGAAGATATGGGCCTCGGGGCGGGCGCCGGGGTCGTCGTCGAGCGTGCCGACCGCGATGAATTCGAAGGCTTCGGCGGCGCCGTGGCGGAAGAAGAGACTCGAGCCGCAGCGCCCACAGAAGCCCCGCCGGACGGGCTCCGAGGAGCCGTACCAGACGAGCGCGCCGTCCGGATCCTCGACGCGCAGGTTCTCCCGCAGGACGCGGCCATAGGTCGAGAAGGCCGAGCCGTGGCTACGGCGGCACATCGAGCAGTGGCAGTGGTCGATGCCCTCGAGCGGGCCCTCCGTCTCGTAGCGGACGGCTTCGCAGAGACAGCTTCCGCGCGGCATGCGTACTCCCTATTCGAATCCGAGCGCGACCGGGTCGACGACGTTCCGAAGGTCGCGGCCGTCGCGGAAGCGCTCGAGGTTGTCGATGAAGAGATCGAAGACGTCGTCCATGTAGCGATCGACGGAGACCGACGAGTGGGCCGAGACGTAGACGTTCGGGAGGTCCCAGAGCGGGTTCGACGGATCCGGCGGCTCGGGATCGAATACGTCGAGGACCGCGGCGGCGAGGGGCTCGTCACGCATCACGCGCGCGAGCTCGATCTCGTCGACCAGGCTCCCGCGCGAGACGTTCACGAAGACCGCGTGCCGCGGCATCGCGGCGAGGGCCTTCGCGTCGATCAGGTGGCGGGTGTCCGCCGTCGCCGGTGCGGAGAGGATGACCGCATCCGATCGGGAGAGCAGCGTGTGGAGCTGGTCGGCCGGAAAGAGCTCGTCCACGTCCGGCGACGTGTCGCCGGGTTTCGCACTCCGCTTGAGCCCGAGGGTCTTGCAGCCGAGGGCGCGCGCGCGACTCGCGACCGCCTTGCCGATCCCGCCGAGTCCGACGATGCCGATCGTCGAGCCGGCGAAGGTCCGGCCGTAGGTGCGCTCGAAGGCGTGCTCCTTCTGGTAGGCATCGGCTTCGCGGAAGCGCTTCCAGACCTGGAGCAGGCGACCGATCACCCATTCGGACATGGAGCCGGCGGAGACGCCGGTGCAGTTGGTGAGGACGTGGCGTTCGAAGTCGAGCCCGGCGGTCCCGAATTGTTCGACGCCGGCCCCGCAGCCCTGGACCCAGCGCAGGTTCGGCATGCGCTCGCCGAGGTGGTCCGGCGTATGGAGCGTCGTCAGGACGTGGCAGGTGGCGAGGGCCGCCTCGCGTTCGGCAGCGACGCCCGCCGCCCAGGGCGGCGGCTCGGGATAGGGCCGGCCCGCGTTCTCGACGGCCCAGTCGACGCCCTCGTCGATCGGGAGGACGACGGGCTCGACCCCGTCGAGCGCTTCGACACGTTCGACGAAGCGCGGCGCGTGGAAGGGGGGAAAGCCGAGACAGACGCGGAGGGGTTCGGTCATGCACTCCTCGGAGGGATCGGGTGGTCGACGGGGGCGCTTCGAGTGTCGCCCGAAGACGGAGCGGTATCAATCACCACCACGAGCCACGCGCTCTGCCAGGGTTGCCTGGAGGAGCTCCAGACCGCACTCTCGTCGAACGGTCTGCGCGCCGAGGAGTCGAAGACCCCATCGAATTGAGCTCCGCGCGGCCGGAATGCGCGCCGGCGCCCGCGCGCGACCCAGCGAGGCCCCTGCGCATGAAGTTCTGGCAGTCGATCACCTGGGCCGAGACCGATCAGCTCGTCGACCTCGCGCGCTTCGCCGAGGATCTCGGCTTCGAAGGGATCATCGGCGCCGACCACGCGCTCTATCCGAAGGAGATGGCGCCGGCCTATCCCTATTCGCAGTCCGGCTACCCGCCGCAGACGGCGGACAGCGAATACCCCGACATGTGGACGAGCTGTGCGGCGATGGCCGCGGTCACGACCCGGCTGCGCTTCGTCTGCGGGATCTACGTTCTCCCGCTCCGCCACCCGATCGAGGTCGCGAAGCAGGCAGCGACCCTCGCGATCCTCTCCCAGGGCCGCTTCGCCCTCGGTGTCGGGACCGGCTGGATGAAGGAGGAGTTCGACCTCTACGACGTCGACTTCTCGAGCCGGGGACGGCGGATGGACGAGATGGTCGAGGTCCTGCGCGGGCTCTGGACCGGGGACTTCTACGAGCACCACGGCGAGTTCTTCGACTGGGATCCGATCGTGGTTAGCCCGAAGCCCTCCCACCCGATCCCGCTCTACTTCGGAGGCGCGGCCCCGATCGCGCTCCGTCGGACCGCGCGGGACGGCGAGGGTTGGATCGGCGCCGGCAACACCCTGGAGGACGCGCCGCGGCTCCTCGACGAGCTGTCCAGGCTCCGGGCGGAGGCGGGGCGCTCGGACGAGCCCCTCGACACGCTGGTCGGACTCTACGGCGAGGTCGGCCTCGATGACTATCGCCGGCTCGAGGAGCACGGCATGACCGCGGGGATCCATCTGCCCTTCTGGTTCGCCTTCGACGGACCGTCGTCGCTCGATCAGAAGAAGGCGCTGATGGAGCGGTTCGCCGAGGACGTGCTGCGCCACTTCTGAAGCGCTCCGCGATCTCCTCGGCGCGATCGCGACTAGACCGACGACGCCCGGTCGCGTCTCCGCTCGATGAAGCGCCAGCCCAGGAGCAGGAGCAGGCCGCCCGGCGTCTGGAAGATCGCGAACGCGAAGATCGGCAGCACCGCCTCGAAGTCCAGGACCTGCGCGACGAGCACGACCCCGAGGAGCGTGTTCTTCACGATCATCTCGACGGCGATCGTGACCGCGTCCCGGGCGGGGATCCGGAAGAGCAGCGGAACGGCCATTCCGATGACCATCGCCGCGACCGCGAACGCGGCCGCCGGGGCGAGGGCTTCGACGAACTGGCTCGGGTCGAGATCGGGGTTCTCGCTCGTGCCGAGGGCTGCGCCGAGGACGATGATGATCGCGCCGGGGATCGTGGCGTGACGCTCCCATCGAAGCACGTTCGGGTTCCGCGCGCGGGCGATCATGCCGAGGGCGACCGGGAGGACCGTGAACGTGCCGAGCCGCAGGGCCGTCTCGAGGACCGGCATCTGGATGGCGCCGCCGCCGTCCACCTCGAAGAGCGTGACGGCGAACTGCACCCAGAGCGGGAGCGTGAAGAGGGTGACGAGCGTGGCGGTCGCCGTCAGCGTGATCGAGAGCGCGGTGTTCCCCCTCGCGAAGTGGACGTACATGTTCGAGAACATGCCGCCCGGGCACGCGGCCACGACCACGATTCCGGTCGCCAGGATGGGCGGCAGGGCGAAGAGGTTCGCCAACGACACCCCGACCATCGGCATCACGATCAGCTGGAGGACGGTCCCGACGATCGTCGCGCGTGGGCTCGTCGCGACGCGGCGGAAGTCGTCGGTCACGAGGACCAGGCCCATGCCGAGCATGAGCATGAACATCCCGGCGCTCAGTCCGAGGTCGATCCAGAGCTGCGACAAAGCGGCGTCGTCCTCAGCCCTTGAGGAGGTCCTTGGCGATCGCGCGGATCTGGATCTCGTCCGTCCCCGCGTAGATCTGCAGCACCTTCGCGTCACGCGCGAACTGCTCGACCACGTACTCCGACATGTATCCGTTGCCGCCGTAGACCTGGACCGCCTCCATCGCGACCTCGACGGCGGCGCGCGCCGAGTAGAGCTTCATGGCCGAGGCTTCGGCGAAGCTCATCGTCTTGCCGTGGCTGGCGAGCTCGATCGTCCGGAAGACCAGGTTCTGGAGGTTCATCCGGGCGACCTCCATCCGCGCGAGCTTGTCCTGGATGAGCTGGTACTCGCCGATCGGTCGTTCGAACTGCACGCGCTCTCGCGCGTACTTGAGGGAGAGCTCGAGACAGCGGTCGACCATGCCGAGGGCCATCGCGGCGACGCCGGAGCGCTCGGTCTGGAACGTGCTCTTCGCGCCTTCGCGTCCGCCGCCGCTCTTCTGGAGCGCGGCCTCGCCGCCGAGCAGGCGATCCATGCCGACGCGAACGTCCTGCAGGAAGAGCTCGCCGGTCGGCGACGAGTGCATGCCCATCTTGCGGAGCGGCTTCGTCTGCTCGAAGCCGGGCATCCCGCGGTCGAGGACGAAGTTCAGGATCTTGCGATCGCGGGGGTCGACGCCTTCCTCGTCGAGCTTGCAGATGAAGACCGTCGTGTCGGCGAAGGGGCCGTTCGTGATGAAGGTCTTCGACCCGTTCAGGACGAACTCGTCGCCCTCGCGTCGCGCCGAGCTGCGCATGCCGCCGAAGGCGTCGGAGCCGGAGCCGGGCTCGGTGATCGCCCAGGCGCCGATCTTGTCGAGGGTCAGGATGTCCCGCGCCCAACGTTCCTTCTGCTCGGTCGTGCCCTTGGAGTTGATCGCGGCGGCGGTGAGTCCCGTGCTGACGCCGAGCGCGGTGACCATGCCGGGGCAGTAGCGGCAGAGCTCGATGATCGGGATCAGCGTGGCGGCGGCCTGGTCGGCGCGCGCGGACGGGTCGCCTCCCGACTTCTTCTCCAGCTTCTCGCCCTTCTTTTCGGCGGCGATCTGCTTGTCGAACCGGGCGCCGGCCATCTCGTCCATGCCGAACGAGTGGTACATCTTGCGCAGCAGGTCGTAGGGCGGGAGATCGCCGTGCTCCAGCTCCTCGACGTGGGGGGCGATCTCGTTCTCGACGAACTGACGGACCGCGTCGCGGATCATCAGCTGGGATTCGCTCCATTCGTGCATGGCGAGAGTCTCCTTCGGGTCGGGGCAGGGGGTCGCGCGAAGGCTGCAGTCTAGCCGTGAAGGCGGCGCGCGGGGGGACGCGGGTTCCGTTGACGACGGGGCCCCCTGATTTACGTTCGGCGCCGATGGAAATCCAGCAGGTTCAAAGCGTCGACGAAATCGATCTCTCCGACCCCCTTTTCTGGATCCGGCCGACGCCGGAGCGGGAGGGCGCCTTCGCGACCCTGCGCGCCGCGAATCCGGTTCCGTGGTCGAACGAACAGCCGCCGCCCGTCGAGGGGCTGCCCCAGGGGCCGGGCTACTGGTCGCTCACCCGCCACGCCGACGTACTCGAGGCGAGCCGGAACCCGCAGGTCTACTGCTCCTCGAAGGGGGCGACCTCGATCGCCGACCTGCCGCCGCAGTTCTCGGAGTTCTTCGGTGGGATGATCAACATGGACGACCCGCGGCACGGGCGACAGCGCCGGATCGTGAGCCGCGGCTTCACGCCCCGCGCCCTCGGCAAGCTCGAGGCGAGCGTGTCCCGGCGCGCCGACGCCGTCGTCGACCGCGTGATCGAACGCGGCGAGTGCGACTTCGTGAACGACATCGCCGCGCCGCTGCCTCTCGAGATCATCATCGACCTGATGGGCATTCCCGAGAGCCAGACGGAGATGGTCTTCCGGAACACGAACGTGATCCTCGGTCTGGGTGATCCCGAGTTCAACAGCGACCCGGCCGCGATCATCCCGCGCGCGCTCGGGGCGGGCGGCGAGCTCGCCGCGCTCATGAAGGAGATGGCGGAGGATCGGCTGGAGAACCCGACCGACGACCTCACGTCGCAGATCCTGAACGCGGAGCTCGAGGACGGCGCGCTGACCGGCGACGAGCTCGCTTCGTTCTTCGTGCTGCTCGTCGTCGCGGGCAACGAGACGACCCGCAACGCGATCAGCCACGGCATGAAGGCGCTTTGCGACTACCCGGACCAGCGCGCGAAGTGGGCGGCGGACTTCGAGGGCGTGGCCGGAACGGCGGTCGAGGAGATCGTCCGCTGGGCCTCGCCGGTCATCTTCATGCGACGGACCTGCACCCAGGACACCGTCCTCGGCGGGCAGGCCATGAAGGAAGGGGACAAGGTCATCCTCTGGTACAACTCGGCCAACCGTGACGAGGCCGTCTTCGAGAACCCGTACCAGTTCGACGTGACCCGCACGCCGAACGAGCACGTGGGCTTCGGCGGCCCCGGCCCCCACTTCTGTCTCGGCGCGAACCTGGCCCGCCGCGAGATCAAGGTCATGTTCGAGCGGATCTTCCGCCGCCTCCCGGATCTCGAGATCACCGGCGAGCCCGACCTGCTCAAGTCGAACTTCATCCACGGGATCAAGCGCATGCCCTGCGCGTTCACGCCCGGGAAGCCCGGCGCCTAGAACCTGCAGGGCGACCTTGGTCGAGAAGCTCAGACGCGCTGAGCCGGTGAGACCGATTGCAATACGCGACTCGGTACCTGGTACCAAAGCGCCATCATACGTATCGACCAGCTAAGGATCGCCAGAGCGTGACTCGCGACGAGCTCGAATCCCGTCAGGAGTTCCATGTAGGCTCCGGCGTAGTCGGGTAGACAGGGCGTCGGAAAGAATCCCTGATCACCTTCTCGCGACGCCGACGAGCCTTCGATTACGAGTCGAAGCCGATGATCCTGGTAGTAGCGCGGCAGCGTGTCGATCAATCTCTGAGCGTCCGACCTGCTCGTGACGATGTAGCTCACGAGATCGGATTCGCGGTGGACCCGTGGTTGGAGATGGATCGCGACCATCATCCCCTCCATCACGCGATCCATCTCGGACGTCAGATGGAGTACTTCCGCGCGGGCTGCGTCACTGAATGAGCCCAGCGGTAGCTCCAGCGAGACCTTGTGAATGCGAGCGAAGGTCTCGTTCACCGCGACGAGGTGTCCGTGGATTGCGGCGAAGTGCGTATGCGAATCGCCCAGGAACTCGTTGAACGAGTACGCGTCCGGGTTCTTCGTGTCCAGAATCCGCCTAAATCCGCAACCGCTCTTCATGGAGAGCAGCTCGGGAAAAGGGTTCGCGGCGAATGCATTCTCCTGAAATCGTCTTCGTGCTTCCCCTGAGAGGTCTCGTGCGTTCCCGTTCGCGTCGAGCGCCCATCTCTTGCGTTGTAGATAGAATTCGAGGGCGTAGTTGAGAAGGTCCGTGTTGATGTATCGGCAAACTCTGTCGATCTGCCCTCTCTCCATTCTCAGGAAACGGAGATTTCCTGTTCGCTGGCCGACGCGTGGAGATATCCGGTCACCTTTCTCCTCCTCGCGCAACTCCCATTCCGCACGCCTTGCAAGTCGATCCGCCTCGGGCATCGACTGTGCCGCGTCGTCGTCGATCCAACGCCTTGGCGGTGTAGACGGTACTGCGAAGACACGTTCCGCGTCGCCGCGTGCGAAGTATCGAATCGTGTCGCGTACGCCCCGGTAGTACCAGGTCATTGGCCACAAACAGTTCAGCGGGACGATCTCGCGATAGGCGTCTTGCGCGTCGTCAACATGGGGCGAGAGAGGGAGATCTCGGGTTGACCTGTAGGCATTCGGAATGAGCCACTCCTTTGCGATCGCCGCGCTGTCGCTCGAAGGCTCGGGTGCAGCCGGTCCAGTCTCGTTTTTCCCCTGCTCGGAAGAAAGTTCGGGCCACTCGAGAATGCTTTCGTTCCGATCGAGCTGCTCGTGGTGAGTGCGATCATAGACTCGTCGCAATCGCACGACGCGGTCCAGCGTGCCGTCGCGCAGCAACTCGAACAACTTCTCGTCATCGCTCTCCCTTAGCGGGGCAAGTAGCTTTCCCTCGACGTCCTCCAGGTCGATCGAATAGAGTTGCTCGATTGGGATCGTCCCTTGAGAGCGGATCTCGCGTTGCGAGTCCGCCCAAACCGCGAGTTCGAGGATGCGGTTGCGGAGCATGATCAGTAGGTCGTGGACACTACTGCCCTCGAGCGGCTCTTCTCTGGAGGGCTGGGTGGCTAGCTCGTAGATCTGTCTGCCGTTGTCGCTAAACGGGAACTTGCAGGTCACTCGCCAGTTCGAAGGCGGCTCGATCAGCTGCTCCTTTGGGAAGTGCTCCATCACCCACCGCGAGGACGCGATCCCTTCGAATCCGAAGCTGATGTTACCCAGCTGATGCGCGTAAATTTCTCCAGGGCTGCAGCCGTTCTCGCGGGCCTTCTTGCGGGCCCCCTTCTCGATCTCGCGTGCGAGCTCCAGGAGGAGTTCGAGGATCTCGCTGTACTTGGTCGGTCTGAAGTTGGTAGACTGATAACTGGTCATTGCCACGTAGTAGAATTCGGCGCGCCGACGAATCATCCATCCTTGGAGGGGGTGGCTCGGCGACGTCTTGCCACCGTCGATGATGTGTGGGAACCGTCTGCCGTAGAGGTCTAGACCGGTTGCGATCGGCTGCCAGAAGAGGAGATGAAAAACGCTTCGTGCGAACGTGCTGACTGGTGCCCAGTATCTCAGGGGTGAGAAAAGGTTGAGGTCGGTGGGGTCGAGATGGGCCTCATTCGGAAAGCCTTCGAAGAGAAGATCCGGCTTGGCCACGATTCGCATCAATCCCTTCGTCGGCGAAACCAATTCTGATCGATTCCGATAGAGCGACTCGAGCTTCGATCGCTGATCCTCGCCGCCGTCTCCATCGACGTCTCGAAAGTCTCGACCGAGGTCCGAGTCGAACATCGCGATCGCGCTCTGGATTGCGGGTCCGAGTGACCAATAGATTGCTTGGCTCTCCCTGACTCGCTGAAGCTGTTCGATTCTCTTCTTCTTTGAGTTTCCTTCTACGTCCTCCTGCCACCTTCGTAGAATCTCGCGGTGATGCGAAGGACTCAGTTGGTAGAGCGCGTGGTAGTTTCGGTCGTATCGAAGCTGATCCTTCCTGACCAAACGACAGACCGTCCGTCCAGCCAGGTCGTGCTCGGATACTTCGCGCGTTCTGATGAGCGTTCGCAGCTGACGGATCAACGTCCACCGCTCCGCGATCGTGCCGGTTTCGAGCCATTCCTTGATGTCGCGGCGGAGCACCTCTCGTTCCTCGCCAGAGAGTCCGTGTGCGAGTTCGCCGACGAGTGCGGATGTCAGCTGGGAGATCTGTTCGAGACCCGCAGGGCTACTAGGGTCGGGCTTGAGGCGAAGCTCCTTGTCGCTGTCTCCAATCCAGTTGAGAACGCGGTCGTTGAAGGGGGTTCCCCAAGGTGACTGGTAGTGGCGGTGTCCGGGGCGATGTTGGGGATGCGGGAGGTCGGCGTGCTCATAGCGCGGCCGCTCGTCTCCGACGACCTCTTCGGCAGGAGTCGGACCCGCGAGGTCCATGAGGCTGTTGTGTTCCGGTGAAAACATGAGCTCTCCGCTTCGTTGGAGAGTCGATTCTCGCCTAACTTCGTCGGCGATGTCGACACGACGTCCTTCTCCGAACATTGGCGCGACTGGGCGGTTGCGGGGTCTTCACCCGTTGCGAGATCGCTAGGCCCACAGCGGGCACGCGAGATCGGTATCCGCGATCGGGGCGGATCTCGCGTCCGGCCTCGTTGCGTCGACCCGCTCCGTTCCGACGGATTGGAGGGTCGGGAGCGGTGGCGAACAAGATTACCGACGACGATGCGGCGACGTAGGATCCGACTTCAACGCCAGGCGTCGGAAGTTTCCGATGCGACTTCCGGCGCTCCGCGGTACGATTGGCTCCCGGCTCGCCGGCGCTTCACGGCCGGTTGGCGCGATTGAGATAGAGCGCAGCTCTATTCCTTCGCCCCGATCGGCGGCGCGCCGGCCGCGGTCCGTCCGGCCATCCGGCCGAAGAAGCTTCCGCCGCCGATCGACATGCCGCTCGCGTAGTGGCGCCCGGAGCGGGTGAGCCCCGCGGACGCGCGACCCGCGGCGAAGAGACCCGGAACGACGGTGCCGTCGACGCTCAGGACCTCGCCGGTCGGCTTCGTGTCGAGTCCGCCCAGGGTGAAGGCGGCCCACACGGCGTTGTCGACGCCGAGATCGAGGGCAGCGTAGGGCGGGTGGTCGACGGGCGTGACCCACTTGCTCGCCTTGTGGAAGACGGGATCCTCGCCCTTCGCAGCCGCGGCGTTGTAGGCCTCGACCGTGTGAACGAGCTCGCCCGCCGGAATGCCCAGGGATTCCTCGAGCTCCTCGAGGGTCTCTTCGACCGCCGCCATGGGGTAGGGCACGAACTGATTCTCGGCGTCGTAGAGCGCGTCGTCGACGATCAGATACGCGCGACCGTCCGCCTTCGTGAGGATCGCGTCGGTCACGCGTCCGTGGTAGCAGTCCTCGTTCACGAAGCGGCTGCCCTGCGCGTTCACGAGCAGTCCGCTGATGTGCGTGTTGGGCGGGAAGAAGGGCGTCGTCATCAGCCCCTCGTGCATGTTGATCGCGTTTCCGCCGACCCCCATGCCCATCCGGATGCCGCTGCCGTCGCAGCCGTCGCTCCCGATCGGGTACTTGCAGCGAAGCAGGTGCGGCGCGAAACGCTCGAGCATCTCGCGGTTCATCACGAAGCCGCCGGTCGTGAGGATCACGCCCCCCTTCGCGCGGATCGCGACCGATTCGCCGCCGATCTCGGCGATCACGCCGACGATGCGGCCGTCGGCGTCCTCCCGGACCAGCGTCTCGACCTTCGCTTCGTTCCGGATCTCGCCCCCTTCCTTCTCGATCGTCTCGATCATCCGCTCCATCAGGTAGGTGCCGGCGCTCGCCTCCCATTTCGGCTTGTGACCGCGCGGAACCGGCTTCGCTTCCTCGGAGAAGGGCCAGGCCTGCTCGTTGCCGGAATAGATCAGGCAGTCGTCCGTTGGCGGGAAGATCACCTTCTCCTCGTAGTAGGTGTCCTTGAACTCGACGCCGCAGGAGAGGAAGAAGTCGAAGTGGTCGAGGCTGTTCTCGCAATAGAGTCGGACCTTCTCCGGGTCGGCGGTGGGGCCCGCGGCGCCCTTCACGTGGGCGAGCATGTTCTCGACCGAGTCCTCGAAGCCGTTCGCCTTCTGGACCCGCGTGCCGCCGCCGAAGTAGATCGTGCCCTCGGAGTTCGCGGTCGCGCCGCCGCCGCGGGTCTGCTGCTCGAGGACCAGGACGGAAGCGCCGGCGCGTCGCGCCTCGACCGCGGCGGCGCCCCCGGCGATGCCGAGCCCGACCACGATCACGTCGAACTCGCTCTCCCACGAATCGATGGAGGCGGCGGAGCGGGGCTTCGAGGGAAGGGCGTTCGGTTCGTTCTCGGACATGGCGGACTCCTGCAGATCGGCGTCGGGGCGACGGAGCGTAGCCGCTCGTCTCGCCCCTCCGCCCGCGGGTGTGTCGCCAGCGGAACGCGGCCGAGCGGCCGTTCTCGCGAGGCTCGGGGCATTTTCGGCCTTCGGATCGTCTCGGATGGGATAGGGTGCCTCTTGTGCCCGAGGTCCTCGCCCAGCGCCTGGTCGGTCTCGTCGCGGCCTGCGCGCTCGCGCTCGCTGCGGTCGCCGCGAGCGCGAACGCCGGGACGGGAGATCCCGCCGAACCGGACCCGAGCGGGTCGACCGCGCCCTTCGTCGCCGTCGCGTACGGG
The DNA here is from genome assembly GCA_024742285.1 of bacterium. NCBI lineage: Bacteria > bacterium. Next base: position 251,581 of record JANSYR010000009.1, read on the forward strand.
ACCGGCTTCGACTTCAGTCGCGGAGACTACGGGCTCGATCGCGACTCGAGTCTCTACTACGTCCCCTTCGACCTGACGATCGACGTCGACTACTGGCGCTTCGTCGCGCGCGTCCCCTTCCTCTACTCCGACGGGGTCGTGGGCACCGCCGTGGTCGGCCCGACGGGGCTCGAGTCCGATCGCGTCTCCGGGCTCGGGGACTCGATCACGCAGGTCTCCCATCTCTTCGCGCCGTTGGGCGAGAGCCTTCCCTGGGTCGAGCTCGGCGGCCAGATCTCCTGGCCGACGCGCACGCGCGAGCCCCTCGGTCAGGGAGACTTCGCGTTCGCCGCGCAGATCGATGCCTTCCAGTCGTACGGCGACTGGACGCCCTTCGCGCGATTCGGCCGAAACTTCTACCTCGTCGGATCCCTCGACGACCGCTTCTACACGTCGGTCGGCGCGAGCTACGCCTGGAGCGACACGTTCGCCACCGGGCTCAGCTATGACTGGCTCGAGTCGGCCGCGTCGGGAGTCCGCGACGGGCACGAGATCGTCCCCTACCTCTCGGTCGACTTCGACGGAGGTTGGAATCTCGGCCCCTACGCGGTGGTCGGTCTTTCGTCCGGCTCGCCGGACTACGGGGTCGGTTTCTCGGTGGGTCTCCGGCGATGACCCCCGGTCGGGTCGGCGTGGAACGGGCGCGTTAACGTCGCTGCCCTACGCAGACTCCGCGCCTCCGCGGCGGCGATCCGTCGCCGTCGTCGCGCGACACCGGGAGGATCCCCCCATGAAGTTCGGAATCATGTTCGCGAACGCCGGCCCCTTCGGCGCGGCGGAAGGCCTCGTTCACCTCGCCCAGACGGCGGAGTCCGTCGGCGTCGAGTCGCTCTGGACCGTCGAGCACGTGATCGTGCCCAAGGGCTACGAGTCGAAGTACCCGTACAGCCCCGACGGCAAGATGCCCGGGACCGAGGAGAGCCCGATCCCGGATCCCTACGTGTGGATGGCCTACGCCGCTGCCGTCACGAAGACGATCAACCTGGCGAGCGGGATCATCATCCTTCCCCAGCGCCATCCCTTCTATGTGGCGAAGGAAGCCGCCACCCTCGACCAGCTCTCCGGCGGGCGACACATCCTCGGCGTCGGGGTCGGTTGGCTCGAGGAGGAGTTCGACGCGCTCAAGGTGCCCTTCGAGAAGCGCGGACCGATCACGGACGAGTCGATCCGGGCCCTGCGCGACCTCTGGTCGCCGGGGGCCTCGATGCACGAGGGCGACTACTACAAATGGGGCGAAGTCGAGTCGAACCCGAAGCCCGTGAACGGCAAGGTGCCGATCGTGATCGGGGGCCACACGAAGGTCGCGGCCCGACGCGCCGCCCGGCTCGGCGACGGCTTCTTCCCGGCCCGCGCCGACACGCTCGAGACCTGCCTGGCCGAGCTCAAGGCCGAATGCGAGAAGGTCGGTCGCGACCCCGGTGAGATCGAGATCACGACGGGCTCCACCCCGACACCGGACGAGATCAAGCGCCTCGAGGACATGGGCGTCTCCCGCTTCATCGTCCCGCCGCCCGGCTTCACGCCGGACCAGGTGACCGCGGGCCTCGAGAAGCTCGGCAACGAGCTCATCTCGAAGTTCTAGCGCCGAGGGAGACGCGCGAACGCACGTCGCGTACGCCGTCCGGCTCCGCCGGGCGGCGCTTCGCGTTCGGGCGTGCCAAAGTCCCGCGCGATGCCCGTCCTCGACGCCACGCAGCTCCGGAAATCCGTCGGGGATCGAACGCTCCTCGACGACGTGACGCTCACGATCCGTCGAGGCGAGAAGGTGGGTCTCGTCGGGCAGAACGGGTCGGGCAAGAGCAGCCTCGCGCGGGTGTTGGCCGGGATCGACGAGGTCGATGGGGGACGGATCGCGCGGCGACGCGACTCGACCGTCGGCTACCTCGCCCAGGAGCCCGTCTTCCCGGCGGGCGAACGCGTGCGGGACGTCGTCCTGGCGAGCCTCGTGACGTGGTCGGCGCTGCGTCGTCGCTTCGACGAGCTGACCACGGCGCTCGGCGAGACGGACGATCCGGACGAGCAGACGCGCCTCGCCGCCGAGCAGGCCGAGGTCGGCGAGGCCCTCGAACGGGAAGGCGGCTGGGAGCGGGAGCACGAAGCGGAAGCGACGCTCCTCCATCTCGGGATCGCCGATCCCGACCGGCTCGTCGAGACCCTCTCCGGCGGCGAGGCCCGCCGGGTCGCCCTCGCGCAGCTCCTCGTCTCGGCGCCGGACCTCGCGATCCTCGACGAGCCCACGAACCACCTCGACCTGGGCACGATCGAGTGGCTCGAAGAGCACCTGCGTGATCGCTTCGACGGCGCGGTCCTGCTGATCAGCCACGATCGTCACGTCCTCGACGCCGTGACGACGCGGACCCTCGAGATCCACGAGGGGCGGGTCGAGAGCTACGACGGGGGCTATGCCCGATACCTCGTCGCGAAGGCGGAGCGCGAGGCGCATGCGGAGCGCACCTGGCGCAACACGCGGAACTTCCTGCGTCGCGAGGTCGAGTGGCTACGGCGAATGCCGAAGGCGCGGGGGACCAAGCAGAAGGCCCGCGTCGCCCGCGCGGAGGCGGCCCTCGACGAGAAGGCACCGCAGGTCGAACGCCAGGCCGACCTCCGGATGCAGTCGGCGCGCCAGGGCAAGACCATCCTCGACCTGTCCGGGGTGGCCCTCGAGCGCGACGGGCGTCGACTCGTCTCCGGGATCGACCTGGCGCTTCGCCCCGGCGACCGGATCGGGATCGTCGGCCCGAACGGGTCGGGCAAGACGACGCTCCTGCTCGCGATCCTCGGTCGGCTCGAGATCGCCGAGGGAGAGATCGAGCGCGGGACGACGACGAAGATCGGCTACCTCGACCAGGCCCGGACCGAGCTCGACCCGAAGGCGACGGTCCGCGAGGCGGCGGTCGGGGACGCGAACGAGATCGTGATCGGCGAGGAGCGGCTCTCGATCGGGAGCTATCTCGAACGCTTCCTCTTCGACCACGCGGCCCAGCGTCGGAAGGTCGGCGAGCTGTCTGGCGGCGAACGCGCGCGGGTCTGTCTCGCGCGGCTGCTCTCGCAGAAGTGCAACCTGCTGCTGCTCGACGAGCCGACGAACGACCTCGACGTGATGACGCTCTCGGCGCTCGAGGGGATGCTCCTCGACTTCGGCGGGAGCCTGCTGCTGGTGAGCCACGATCGCTGGCTCCTCGACCGCGTCTCGACGGGGATCCTCGCGTTCGAGGAGGACCGACGCGTGGACCTCCACGCGGGCAGCTACTCCGACTACCGCGAACGTCGCGAGCGCGAGGAGGCGCGCGCCTCCTCGAAGACCGCGTCCGCGAGCGAGAAGCCGCGCGCCGCGGTGAAGCCGGAGCGCGAAGGGAAGCCGGCGAGGAAGGCGCGCAAGCTCACCCACGCGGAGCGGCGGGAGCTCGACGGCATGATGGAGGGGATCGAGGCCGCTGAGGCCGAGGTCGAGCGCGTCCAGACGAAGCTCGCGGATCCGGAGCTCTATCAGGGGGACGGAGAACGGGTCGCCGCGCTCCGGAGCGAACTCGAAGCGGCCGAGGCCGAGGTCCTGCGGCTCACCGAGCGCTGGGAAGAGCTCGAAGCGGTCGCAGAGGCTGCGGACGGGCGTTAGACGCGCTGGCCGCCCGCGACGAAGATGATCGCGGCGAGCAGGACGAGCAGCCCGACGAAGGTCAGGATTCCCCGCCGCGCGGAGGACTTCGCGCGCTCTTCGAGCCACCAGTTGCGCGGGCGCATGCCGCGCCAGGCGAAAGTCAGGATCGCGGCGAGGGTGACGGCGGTGATGTTGCTGGCCGCGAGGAGGAGCGCGTTCGCTGCGCCGGCCCAGTTGCCGGACGAGAAGAGCATCCCGCTCGCGACGGTTGGCGGGAGCAGGGCGACGGCGACCATCACGCCGGTCAGGTAGGTGGGCGCGCCGCTCGTGAAGGCGAGCGCGCCGGCGCAGCCGGCGGCGAGGGCGAGGATCAGATCCCAGATCCCGACCTGCGTCCGCGAAGCGAGCTCCGGCGTGGTCGGGTCGGCGCCCAGGGCGAAGCCCAGGAAGACGGCGAATACGAGGGTGAGCATGAAGCCCGCGCCCGCGGCGACGAGGGCACGACGCACGAGCGGGAAGTCGCCGAGCACGAGGCCGAGGGCGATCGCCATGTTCGGTCCGAGCAGGGGGGCGACGACCATCGCGCCGATCACGGCGGCGGTGTTGTCGTTGGCGAGGCCGACGCCGGCGACGATCGCGGCGAGCACGACGAGGGTCAGGTAGTGGCGGTGGAGCTTCGCGCCGTCGGCGATGTTCGCGTAGACCTCTTCGCGACTGACCGCCGCGGAGCGGACCCGTTCGGCCCGCGCGGGATGATGCGTCGCCGCTGGTCGCGGGATCACCGCGTCGAGGGGCTCGATCAGGACCATGAGACGCCCGCGATCCGCGAGGGTCTCGTGGAGCGCGTCGACGGCGCCCCCCGACTTCTCCGCGCCGATCACCGCGCGGACGACACTGCCGAAGCGGCCCCCGGCCTCGGTCCACGTCTGTTCCGCGCGATCCTGCAGGAGGTCTTCCGCTTCCGAGGCGAACTCCGAGGGGACGTGGGCTTCGAGGATCTTGAGGGCCATGCTTGCTCCGTTTCGTGCGCCCGGAGGGTAGGCCACCGCTTCCGTCGGGCCGCGCGCTCATCCTCCGAAGAGCCGACGAAGCCGGTAGTGCCGCCAGGCGAAGACCGCCCGGAAGACGAGCGCCTGGATCGGCTCCAGGATCGGGACCTTCGACTCGAACTCGAGCCGGTCGACGACGCGGGTTCCGGCGCCGTCGTCCTCGAAGGTGCGCTCGTGCTCCCATCGCTTCTGGGTAAGCATCGTCGATCGCTCGAGGAAGCGGCGGCCCGGCTCGAGCTCGATGAAGACGAGGTCGTCGTACTCGACCGGGATCAGTCCGAAGAGCAGGATCCAGCTGCGGCAGATCCGCTCGCCGAGAGTCACCGCCGTGAGGTCCTCGAGCTGCGGCGGGAACGTCATCCGCAGGAAGGGGCGGAACTCGCGATCGAGGTCCGAGGGTCGCGTCGCGTGACGCCAGACCGTGTCCCGGCTGGCAGCGACCCGACTCTCCGCGGTGAACGTCCGCACGGTCGCTTTAGGTGCCGGCGCGGGACATTCTCGGGATGTCCTTCCCGAGGAAGACCCGCGCGCCGAGGATCATCGGCGCGATCAGCCACGGCAGGTTGAACACCAGGTAGTAGAAGGTGTTCGGCGGCGGGTGCGGGCCCAGGAACGTCTGTGTGAAGTAGAAGAACATGTTCGTGATCGCCGCGCCCGAATAGAAGAGGCCGAGCGGGCGGAGCCACGCGCGCAGACGGAAGAGGCCGATCATCACAAAGAGGAGCGCCGGGGCCTGGAAGAGCCCGTCGAAGAGGGTCGCGGCGATCAGGTTCGGCGGCGGGTCGAGGTGGGCGGGTTCTTCGGCGACCGCCCAGTCGTGGAGCGCGCGGAGCGGCGGCCAGGGGCTGTCGGCGGAGACCGGAACGCCGAGCCCTTCCGGCAGGCTGAACAGGAAGCCGTAGAGCACGGAGATCGAGAAAAAGAGGGCTAGGCCCAGGTCGAGGGGTCGCTTGTGGATCGGTTTCACGTCCGTGTGTTCGTTCATGGCTTTGCACTCAGCTCCGTGTTTCCGCCTCGACCCACGTGGCGTACTCGGCGTTCACGTGGGCGACGGGGGTTCCGACGATGCTCGGCACGTCGTAGGGATGGAGTTCGCGGACCGCTTCGCAGAGCGCGTCGAAGAGATCGTCCCGGGTCTTCACCAGGAGGGGCGTCTCGTCCTCGGCTTCGATCTTGCCCTGCCAGTGATAGGTGCTCCAGATGCGGGGGAAGACGTTCGCGCAGGCGGCGAGCCGACCTTCGACGAGGGCGCTCCCGATCCGGCGCGCGGTCTCGTCGTCGGGGCAGTTGATCCAGACGTCGATCATGGGGCTCCCGCGTCGAAGGACGCTTCAGGCTCGCAGGGACGGCCTCAGGCTCGCAGATAGAGAAGCAGACGCGCGAACGAGAAGCAGCCGAGCGCGAACAACGTAATCAGCAGGACGAAGAAGGGCCAGAAGAAGCCGGCGGACGAGACGTTCCAGATCTGCAGCCCGCAGGTGAGGAGGCCGAGCGTGTTGATCGTGAGGAGCGTCGGGCTTCGCGCCGCTTGCGCGAGACCGATCGAGCGACCGACGGTGAGCATGCTCCGGACCCCGAAGAAGAGCATGGGGACGATCCCGACCGCGCTCCAGATCCGCCAGATCGTCGCGTCGTCGACCTGCGCGCTCTGGAGCGCGAGGGCGCCGAGGCTCATGAAGAGCGCCCCGAACGCGGTCGCGAGCAGGTTCACCAGGTTCAGTCGCTGGAGCTCGACGAGGTCCGTGACGCTCCGCTGGCCAACGGCGGTCACGACCCCCGCGAAGCCCGCGAGCCCGAGGGACGCCTCGACGATCAGCATGAGGACTTCGCTGGGATTCATCGCGCCTCGCTCGCCCGTCGCGCCCGAGAACGCGTTCCCGCCGCGACGTCCGAAGCGTACCTCAACGCCGCGTGCCCAGGACGAGGACGAGGAGCGCCACGCCCCCGATCGAGAGGAAGAGCCAGCCGACGGCGATCACGACCAGGGTCGATCCGTCGATCGATGCGTCGGCTCGCCACACGAGACGGCACGCGCCGAACGCGATCGGGACGCCGAGGAGCGCGCCGGCGAGGAAGGCGCCGCGGACCCGCGTGGCCGTCGCGGCCTGCCCGAGTCGATCGGACAGGGTGCTGAAGACGCCGCGCGTTTCGAGATCGTCGCGCGGCGGCGTCGTGACCGCGCGCGTGAACGCGACGAGGGCCCCCAGGCAGAGGAGGGTCCAGAACGCGAAGGGCACGTGATAGGCGAGCGCGGTGACCACGATGGATCAGGATGGCGCGCTTGCGTCGGGGCATCAACGTGGATCGGCGGACGCCTCGCGAAGGGCCCGCAGGCCCGCGAGAATCGATTCTTCGGCGTCCATCGCGGCGAGCTCCTCGATCGCGCCGTCGAGGATCTCGCGCGTGCGCCGAGCGCGACCCGCCGGGCTGGTCTCGTCCACGTTCGAATCGAAGAAGACCGCGTTCCCGTCGGGATCGCGGGCGGTCCAACAACAGCCGTCCGCGTCGGCGTCGTACTTCGCGGCCTCGTAGAAATCGGGCTCGCCCTCGAGCGCCGGGAAGGCGCTTCGGAGCCGGGCGTTCGCCGCCGGCACGTCACCGCCGCGGACGTTGATCAGGTTCTCGTCGAGGAAGGTCATGAGCGCGACGCGGAATCCGCCGAACCCGAGGAGCGCGCGGGTACCGGGAATCTCGGAGAGGAGCGTCAGGCCGGCTTCCTGATAGAAGCGCTTCGACGCTTCGAGGTCCGCCACGCGGAGACAGAGACTGGGCCAGCCGAGGTAGGACATGTCTTCTCCTTGTCTCAGCGAAGCGGATTCGGACCGCGTGGCCTCAACGCGACTCGCGTCCCGCTCGCATCTCCCGGCGAAGGAGATTCCGGCGCTTTTTGCTCGCTTCCCGCTTCCTCCGCTTGCGGACGACGCCCGGGAGCTTGTTGAGGAGCGAGTCTCCCCAGACCTGGAGGCGGTTGGGCTTCGTGTGGGAGTGCTTCATGCGTTGGCCTCGTTGGGGCGGCGCGGGCAGAGTCGGTTCCCGAAAGACATCAGTCTATGACAGGTCGGACGGATCGCTCGGGTCGTCGTGTCGACTGCGCCGCCGCGGACGACGACGCGCTCTACGGTCCGTCGAGTCTCTGCCCTGTGGCCTCTTCGGGCGGGTCGAGTTGGAAGAGCGGGAGTCTACGTCAGAGGGTGAGGGCCGCGCGCTCAGTTCGGCCGCGTCAGGAAGCGGGCGAACATCCAGACGCCGAAGGCGATCTGGAGACTGAACGCGCCCAGGACCGGCCAGGCGACGTCTGCTCGAAAGAGCTGCGCGCCATAGAACACGGTCAGCGCGACGAGATAGGCGAGGGTCAGCCGAACTGCCCAGGGCTCGCTCGACGAATCGGACTGCGCGGCGCCCCGGTAGACCGCGGGCATCTGCGGCGCATAGACGAACGCCACCGCGGCGAGGCCCAGGAGCGCGACGAGTCGAAGCGCCACCGGTTCGGAGACCGCCGCCGCGTCGAGCGTGACCAGCGCGAGCGTTCCCACGAGCGTGTTGCCCGAGGTCTGGAGCACCGAGAGGAAACGGATCCGCTCGATCGGTCGGAATGCGCGCTCGCGCCCCGAGAACGCGGCCGACACCCCCGCGAAGCCAGCCAGTCCGAGCGCGAGCTCGGAAATCGCGAACCAGGTGTCGTTCATGTTCGTCGGGACTCTCTGCCGTCAGGTCGAAGCCGGGCTCGGAAGTGGATTGCTGCTCCAGGTCATCGCCGGGCGGGCCTGTCCAGCAAGAGCAGTCTTCGCGAGATCTTCCATCCTTGCGAGGTCTTGCGCCAGGTATTCCGATAGATCCCGGACGCTCTCGGCTGAGGCGTGGCATCCGTTCCGGATTGATGGGTCACGAGGACCATGTTCTCGGTCGTCGCTGCGTCGTCCGTCAGCGCGATGAACACGAGGGAGGTCATGTGGTGGCGGGTCTGCTTGCCGGCGAGACGACCTTCGTGGGAATCCTTCGCGTACGCGTAGATGGCAGGGCGTCCTTCCACGCGGGCGTCCGGGACGCGGACTCCGGAAACTTCGACTTCGAAGATGGCGTCCTCGGTGAAGAGGTCGGCGAAACCCTCGGCGTTCTTGGCGTCCCATTGGTACGCGTACTGCGCGATCGCGTCTGCGATGGCGAGGCGGTCGGCCTGGATGCCCCCTTCGTTGGAGCTCGATGCGCACGCGAGCATCAGCATCCCGAGCGTGATCGTCGTCAGCCTGATGGGACGGAACGTCACGTTACTTCGCACCTCTGATTCGCGGGACGCGTCGTCGACGGAGAGCGAGGAAGTCCGCAACAGCTAGTCGACGATCGCCTCATCCACGGTCGAGACGACCTTCGTGCCGCAACGAACGCAGCTTCCCTCGACGATGATCTCACCGCCTTCCTCGTACTCCGCGGGATCCAGCATTCCCAGGTCGACCTCGGCGCAGTTGTCGCACGATGTGTTCCTGAGGATGTGCCGTCTCTCGGATTCGTGACGAGCTGAGAAGTCTCTGTGGCGACGGGACATCTCTTACTCCGGGGCTTCCGCATGACCTACGAGCGGACGGACCGGCAGGCCACCTGCGGACCTCGCCGGCGCCGACCCGATCGAGAGACCGAGAGTCTACGCCAGCTGGCCCGAGCCGCTCTCTTCTCTCGGAGGAGGTAGGGCTCGAGGTGCGGTGGCGCTCCGGTCTTCGCCGATTCCCCGGAACGTCCAGCGGTTTGCTATTTGGCGGGTGGCTATCGTGGCTTCGCGGCCAGCCGAAGGAGCGAGGTATGCGAAAACAGTATCACTTTCGACACTCCGACCGGGGCACGCTCGCCTGGGACGTCGATCGGTTGGTCGAGCAGTCGCGGAACCTCGACGTCGCGAAGGTTCCGCTCTCTGAGATTCGCGAGCTCGACGAGGAATACTGGTTCGGCTTCGAATCGAAGCCAACGTGCCGTGCGATTGCCGAGCACATCATGCTCGTAGAAGAAGCGGATCTCTCGTATCCCATCATCCTCGATTCGGACGGTCGGGTCTTCGACGGAATGCACCGAGTCGTCAAAGCGCTCGTCGAGGGGCGATCGGAGATCGATGCCGTTCGATTCGACCAGAACCCCAGCCCGGACTACGTCGGTCGCGAGCCGGACGATCTTCCTTACTGAGTAGGCCTATGATCTGCAGGCTTCGTCGGCGTGGCCTGGTCGAGGTGTGACGATCCTACTCAGCGGCTCGAGCGGCTTTGGGCGCGCAGCGCCAGGACGTCGCCGAGCTCCGATCCGGACTCGGTCAACTGCCGGTGACGTATAGCGGTTTGCTATGCGGCGGGCCGCTAGCTCTCCGGCTCGTATAGGGGCCCCATTCGGAAACTCACAGCCGGCTCGTCATCGAGCCCGTAGCCGATATCGAGAAATACCGGGTGATTGGGCTTCGGCAGGCCGCAGCCGTCCGAGGTCTTATGTCTCGATTTCGAGCACGGCAGACCTGCCGACCTCGAGAGAGTTCCGGGGTGGGACCTCGATGACGGAAATCGTGTGAGGCGGACGGTTCCACATTTCAAGTGGGAAGCTCGCGAGAACCCTGGGTCCGAGATCGCAGCGTGAGTCCGAGCGGAGAACGCTCCAGGTGAAGCCAGCCTCCTGGGCTTCGCGATCCGACATCTCCTCGACCATCGTCACGATCTCGTACGAAGATGCGCCACCCGCACAGATCGACGCGAGCGTCAGGCCTTGGAGGAGTCGCGGATACCGCATAGCTGCCACGTTCTGCCGCACAACGGATCAGCAGCTCACCTGCGGAGCTCGCCGGCGTGGGCTGATCGAGGTACCGCGACCGTAGCTCAGCGGCGCGAGCGGCCTTGGACGCGAAGCGTCAGGAGGCCACCGAGCCCCGCTGCCGACTCGACCAATTGTCTGTCAGGTTCAGGGGCTTGTTTTGCGGCGGGCCCACAGCACGGATGGCCACTCAGGCACGCGCCTTAGTCCGTAGGAGGTCGGGCTCGGTCTTCATCGTGTTCAAGAAATGAGTTCGTGCAAATGGAGATTCATACTCGTGAGATAGGGTCGCAGGATCAGGTTGAATCATCCCAGAGGCACGAAGATCGTCCGCGACGAGAACCAACCAACACTCGTCCACGGATTCGAGATACCCGTTGATCTTCGGAGACTTCGAAGAGATCGCTTCCTGAAGCAGCCCGATCGCACGAACTTGCACCCATCCGGAACTCGGCTCGTGCCAGTGGTTGCGTACTCGGCCAGGCTGATTCGAGATGAAGATCGAGTTCACAAACTCCGGCAGAGCTTCACCGCCAGGCTGAGCGCGCCGGAGCGTCCGTCGCTCTCCCGAATCGGGAAGGCCGCACGAGACGGATTGTGCGATTTCCTTGGCAAGGATCTGGCGCCGAGCTCGGTTCAACGGAACGAGGTTCCTAAAAGAGACGGCGACTTGAAGAGGAGGTAGACCAAGATGCTCGCCAGCCACGCACGCTTCGTAGCAAATCTGGCGAGAGATGTTCTCGGCGGCTTGTGGCAGGAGTGTCGACTGCTCACCTTGGACGAAAATTCGGCTCAGCTCGATTCCGATCAGGCGATCGCTAGATCGGACGCGGAAATCGGGACGATCGACATGATCGACCGGTCCAACAGGAAAACTGGAGAGTCGCTCCCGGAACAGCGCGAAGTCCGCGGCTTCAACAGATTTCGTTGTGCGGCTCGTCACGCGGGCCCTCCGTGTAACAGACCAGCCCATAACCTGCAGACTTCGCCGGCGTGGCCTGATCGAGGTACGGCGATCGTAGCCCACAGGCACGAGCAGTCTTGGACCCGAAGGGGCAGGAGTCCGCAGAGCCCTACTCTGAACTCGTCAGACTGACAGGCAGGTTCAGGGGCTTGTCATACGGCGCGCGTAGCGCGGCGCCCGCTATCGCTCGACAAACTGGACCGGATCTTCGATATCCGCCCGGACAAAGCTGATGCTGTTCGAGATCAGCCCAAGATGCTTGTAGGAACGAAGTCGAATGTAGGCCGGGATTAGGTATCGATTCGCGGCAAATCGTTCGTTCTGGTCGATGTAGTCCTCCTGGAAGGAGCGAAGAATTCGCAGATACTGAGCTTGACCAATCTGTTGGATCGCGGATATCTCGGCGATTCCGCCTGCAAAAAAGACGATCGTTGCGAGATTCTTCATCAGGAATCCGACATAGCCGCCGTCGGCAAGGCGTAGAAGAGAGCGTACGCCCGTGTAGTTGGCCCATAGACGAAACTCGTACAGAAAATCCAGAAACGAAGTTCGTCGAGTTCTGTCGAGTAGTTGAAAGGCCTTGACAATCTGATTGTCGAGATCAGAGACGAGCGTCCCGGCTTCGCGCGGGTATGACGCGTAGTGAAACGTAGTGTGCTTCGGGTGTTGTGGGAGCTTAGTGAGATCGCTCTTACTGTTCAGAGTAAACGGGTAGAACAGAACCGTCTTGCTCAGACCGGCAAGCTGACTGTTGAAGTTGCGGGCGAGCTTCTTGTGACCATCGACTTTGAGGTCACTTGCGTGAACAGCCGCGAGGACGCCGACGAACTCGAAAACCGCGTAGTAGCTCTGGACGATGTTCCAAGCGGCGATGCCCCCGCTCCCGGGTCCACTAAACCCGGACAGCTGAACTCCGATTCGGAGATAGTCGGGGAGAAGAGGATCTCCCCTTACAAGTTCGTTGTGCCACGCCTTCGTAAGGAAAAACTCGATTCGTTCAACCTGTTCGCGCGAGGCCTTTCCACCCTTCCTCTTGGAAAGCTTGACTTGATTCTCAAGAAGATAGTTCTGAAAGACGAGGTCAAGCCGGTATCGGCGCTTCTTGACCGTCTCGCGGTCGGAGTAGTGGGCTTTCAGGGCAAAGCAGAACTTGTCTAGAACGTTGTGGAAGAAGAGGTAGTCGAGGAAATCGGGGGACTTCTCGAGGACGAACGAATCGACCGAATCCGACGTAATGAAATCTTCGCGGCAGTCGAACTTGGGATCGTCGCGGGAAATCACAGCGTTTCACTCGCGTGCCGTACTACGGATCAGCCGCTCAGCTGTGGAGTTCGCCGGTGCGGACTGATCGAGGTAGAGCGATCGTAGCCCAGCGGCACGAGCGGTCTTGGGTTCGTCAGGGCCAGGAGGGCGCGGAGCCCCGTTCCCATCCTGGCCAACTGTCTGTCAGGTTCAGGCGCTTGTCATACGGTGGATTGCAAGGCCGACCCACAGCACAACCGGAAGCGCCGCGATCACGTAGGGAAAAATGTGCTCGGAGAGGGCCGGGTGATTCCAGGCGGCATGGAGTCTGGCCCGCAATCGCGCTCGCCGAAGCACGCGACCGTGGATTTGATATCGGCCGCCCGGATTAGCAGTGCCGATCTGAGATGAACCCGGGACAGTCCAGCCCACGCTTACACCAAGCTGAACATCCCAGAGGTCGGGGTGCTCTCCGGACATCGTGACGACGTGATAGTCGTAGGTAACGATTGCGTTGGCCGGGATCTCCATGTCCTTGGGTTCGAAGTCGCTCTTGAACATCTTGAACGCGATCTTCGGTACCGTTTGCTGCATTCGTCGTCGGACCGCGGCCCCGTACCCGATTTCTGGAATCGCGCGGAAGAACTGGACGTAGCGAATGAGGAAATAGCCCCATGCAGACCAAAGCAAGACGGGGACGAAGGTAGGATTCGTCAGCTTGGCGGAATTTCCAAGGACTGAGACTTGTTGAAACTCGAGTCCGGCCGCTTCGAACACGAAAAGAGCGAGGCTGGTTGCTACGAGGTTTCGCCGCTGTCGTTGAAAGCCGCCGCGGATCTCGTGTTCGTCCAAGTCAGCCGACCGCCGTATCACGGAGCGGCTACACACCTGCAGACTTCGCCGGCGCGGCCACTCAGAGAAGATCATTGTCGCCGCCAGAGTACCACGAGCGGCCTTCTCGCCGGAAGGCGAGCTGAGGCCGCGGAAGTCGTTCTCCGCTCGGCAAACTGTCTGTCTGGTGCAGTAGCTTGTTATACGGAGGCGCAGATTGCGGTCACGAGGGGTCGCCATCTCGCTTCGGGCGTCGCCAGGCTGAAGCGGATCCCTTCTTGCCTGGGACCTGTTCAAGAAGTCCGCGATCGCGCAGTCGATAGAAGACTTCCTTCATCTTGTTCTCCGACGTAATCCCCGACAGCGCGCGAGCAGTTCGGTTGTTGATCTCCTCGTTCTCATCGAGGTACTCAAGGACTGCCTCCTCCGGAGAAGCGAGACGTTCGTGGCGGATATACACGATCACACTGTTGGCGGACTCCGCGATTTCGGGCTCCTTCAACCTCAATTTCCGCATGCTCTCGTAGGCCGTATTCAGCCCCTCTCCAACGTCCTTGTTGGGGGCATTGGGGAACTTGTTTACGAGGCGGACGGTCGCGCCGTTTCGCGCAAACTGTTCGTTTAGGATGTTCTGGGGGGTCACATGGCCAGGAAGAACGCCCGGGCTTTCGACTTCAATCCGATTGTCAAAGAGACGGATGTGAATATCCGAGACTATGCTGTAGTCCCGGTGGAGCACGGCGTTGGTGATGATCTCGTGGAGAGCATCTCGCGGATACTGAATCGACTCGAGCCCTTTCTTACCCACGATTTTTATCTGCTCAACGATTTCGACCGTCTTGTCGACAGCGGCGTAGATCTGCTCAACTGCCGAACCGTCGATACTCAGCGGTTGGAATTTTAGTGTGTCTCTCGTCCCTTCTTCCTCGGAAGTTTCGTATCGGTAGATTTTGATTCCGCACCTTTTCGGAAGGATTGCCTGCGGCTCTTCCGAAAAGACGAGGACGCCCGAAACCGTCGGCTTCCCGTCGCGAAGAAGTAGCTGTTTCTCGAGCCAGGGAAGCGGTTCCGCGGTTGGAACGACCCCAATAAGAAACTCGAGAAGCACGGTCGAGTTCTCGACAACCTCGGCGGGCGCATCCACAGTCTGGGTTTCGAACGAAGCAAGTCCCTTGTCGAGCTTCAGTCGTTCAAGCGCGGCGGCCTCGGTCACAGGGAGTGACTGAGCACCTCGTCGAATGTACGGCTTACCGTCTGATGCGTTCTTGATATCCGGAGTCTTCTGAATCGCAACTTGGAGAACGACGCCGTCGCTCTCGTCGTTCTCAAGAAACGTGTAGTCGAAGTGCTGGCCAAGAGGGAAAAGCCCCTCGAAGACAGCAAGGTGTGCGTTCGCAGCCTCGGCATCCGAGAAGCCGCGCCACTCGCCATCGTCCTCGATTCCAACGTAGAGTTCGCCCCCGTTCGTGTTCGCGAACGCCGAAATCGTACGGCTCAACTTGGCGGGCTGGATGTCGCGCGACTTGAAGTCCAGGAAGTGTCCTTCGTTCAGATCGAGGATCCTGGACTTCTGCGCGTTCGTGATTCTCGAGACGTCTACTGACATAAGGCTCGCGATCGTTCGGACAAGCATGGCAGGCGCGCGCGGCCGTAGAGCGGATCAGCCCACAACCTGCAGGTTCGCCTCCGAACTCAGGTTGAGCAGATCAAGTTCGTCGCCAGAGTACCACGAGCGGCCTTCCCGGCGAAGCCGGGATGAGGTCGCGGAATCCCGTTCGGGCCTCGGCCAACGCCCTGGCAGGTTCAGGGGCTTGTCGTGCGGCGGAGCCGGCTACTCAGATTCCTCATCATTCTTGACGCGGAAAGGTCCTAGATCGACTTCCCACGTCTCCTCAATAGTCGCTCGGCATGCCTTCGAGAAGGCGAGAGACTTTGTCCGGAGGGTTGTCTTCTTTCGGCCCTTTCGAAGAGCGTCGGCAAAGTCGACAAGGGAACTGGTAACTTGCGCCTCTTGAACCACGGCGAGCGGGCCGTAGTAGAGAGTCCAGAATCGACGTTCAATCTCTTCGCGTGCACTGGACGGCTCAGATGCGGCGATTGCCCCGACGACTTCGGCTGACTCGAGATACAACCGAATTTGTTGTTCCCGGAAGTGGCTCTGAGAGTCCCGTTTGGCTTGCTCGACGTAGCGGAGCCAGCCCCAAACACCCCCGCAGACTACTGAGAGCCATGCGAGAACTTTGAAGATCGAGTCTGCGATTCGATAGGTAGTCTCGTCCATAGCTCTACGGAAGGCTCTGCCGCATAACGGATCAGCCCATAACCTGCAGACTTCGCCGGCGCGGGCTGATCGAGGTACAGCGAGCGTAGCCCAGCGGCACGAGCGGCCTTGGACGCGAAGCGTCAGGAGGCCGCGGAGCCCCGTTCCCAACTCGACAAACTGTCTGTCAGGTTCAGGGGCTTGTTATACGGCGGGCGCCTTCAAGGCTCGTCCGTCTCGTCGTCCTCGAGCTCCAAAAGGTCCTCCGTCGAGATCGCTTCCAACTCCTCGGAATCGAAGCCGACCGAAGACGGTTTCGAGCGTTCGAGAAGCCTGACTGGACCGACTACCCCTGGCGAGTAGGTTCGCGAGAAATCGTCTCGCTCATGACAGCCGCGGTAGGCGTCGGCGCTAGGACCAGGGTCGACCCATACTTCGACCCCGTCGCAGGACTGGCCGTCTTCAAGCCGACGCGGGAGCGGCGGAGCAACCCTCTCGGCTTCGGCTACGTCGGCGGACACCGGCTGCTCGCGACTCGTCGCGCAACCAACGACTGATAGCCAGACCAGCAAGAATACCGTCGGGTGTCGGCACATACGCGTCTGCCGTATAACGGATCAGCCCATAACCTGCAGACTTCGCCGGCGCGGGCTGATCGAGGTACAACGAGCGTAGCCCAGCGGCACGAGCGGACTTGGACGCGAAGCGTCAGGAGGCCGCGGAGCCCACTCCCAGCTTGGCCAACTGTCTGTCAGGTTCAGGGGCTTGTTATACGGCGCGCGACGGCAGAGACAGAGCGAAGCCAGCCGGAGCGTCAGCGACAAGATCTCCTGAGGTATCGAGGAGATCGGCGGCTCGCCCTCCAACGACTCGTCTCAACGCGAGTCGTTTCCGATCGGACGGTCGCGGCCGCACGGCAGCCGCCCTCGCCTACCGGCTCACTTCGAGACTTCGAAGTCCGGCGCCAGACAGCACGAGCCGACAGTCACCGTCAGGTGATGGCAGACGGCGGAGCTCGTTCGAAGCTCCGTCCTCGAAGCCTCCGAGGATCGGCGGCGGACTCAACAGCGAGCTGGAATCAACTCAAGCCAGAGGTAGAGACCGCTCCCAGTCGCGTGCCGTATAACGGATCAGCCGCTAACCGGCGAGGTTCGCCGCAGGCGATCCGAGTCAAGTTCAGGGGCCGTCGCCAGACGGCAAGAGCCA